>WGBZ01000059.1 GCA_015494035.1 Lysobacterales bacterium
GTCCTCACCAGCTGGTACCTCTGCTGCAATTCCATCGCAACCGCCAGGAGCGACAAGGGCGCCAGCGCCAGTTGCCGGAGCAGGGCCCCGGGTGACGCCCAGTCGTTCATTTCTCGACCAGGCCATGGCCGGGTTTTCCAACCAAACAACCCGAAAACTGTTTGATGCCCTGGCTCAGCAGCACAGTGCGTCAGCCCCTGGCGATGGCATGGCCCCGCCAAGTAGCGGCTTTATCAAGCCCAACGTGGAACCGGCCACCCTGGATCGGGCCCTGGAGCGTTTTACGCCCAAGCAGACCGACCTGCCTGTGGGCAGGGAAGGCATTCAGCAATTAAAGAAGGAAGTGCTGAATGACATCAAGAATCAGACCGGGCTTTTCTACCCCAAGCTGGGCGCCTATGAGGAAAGCGCGCTGGATGTCATGGGCATGATGTTGGATGAAGTGCGGCAGACAGAGACTATCGATCCGCGTGTGATATCAGGTATTGGCAAGGTGCAGGTGCCGCTGGTGCGCGTGGCCATTAACGAACCGGCCTTTTTTGACGAGCAGACGCATCCGGCGCGACAGTTTCTCGAGACCATGGTAGGTGCTGCTCAGCGCTGGTACGGTTCCAAGGTCATTGAGGACCTGGATAAATTCAGTCACATGGTGACGCATAATTTTGACGGTTCTTCCAAGGCGTTTGCCGAAGCCGGGGACGATCTGCAAAAGTTTTTGCGGATGACTGAAATCAAGTCCAGAAAGGCCGAGTCGAAGTGGGTCAAGGCTGCCCAGGGCAAGGAAAAACTGGAACTGACCCGCAACGAAGTGGACACGCTTATTAATCGCTATCTGCGCGTGGACATGGCCGACTTCCTCAAAGACCTGTTGGAACTGGTGGTGAAGGACTCTATGACCCTGACCCTGTTGCGTGAAGGCCCAGACAGTCAACAGTGGAAGATGCAGGTTAAGGCCGTACAGGCCCTTTCCCACATGACTTACCCGCGCGAAGCGGGCCAGATTTCCAAAACCGAGCGCACCACGGTTATTAAGGAACTGGGCAAGATGATGGAACAGCTCGGGTTTTCGGCAAAAGACAAACAGGCCAGCCTGGTCAATCTGGAAAAATGCGCCCATTGGGCTCAGAAGAGCAGTGAAAATCCGGAACCCGAGCCAGGCTACGAGGAAGTGTCCGCTTTCAATCCGCTGTCGAAGAAACGAAAGGCTCAACAAAAGAAGAAAAAAATTGAAGAACTGCGACCGCTGAACGATGAGGAAAATGCCATGCTGGCCAAACTGCGCCTGTTGCCATTTGGTAGTCTGTTTGACTTCATCCAGAATCAGCAAATGGACAAGATTCGTTACAAGCTCAGCTGGTTAAGCCCGGTGAGTAACAAAGCCCTGTTTGTGACGCTGACCGGTAATGCACCCATGGAACGCAGCTTGCACTCGCTGGCCATTGACATGGTTCGCGGCACGGTGGTTTATGTCAAACCCATCACGGAAGGGTTTTTCGAACGCACTCTGAAGAAAATCATGGAGTCCCTGCGCTTTGGCAGCGAAGGGACAAAAAATGTCATACCAGCCACCTGAGTGATTTCCTCTGCGCTTTTTTGGCCCCAAAACCCCTTTTATGGGCCAGGAGTCGCCCTAATGGGTGGATTTTCCATGCGTTTAACACCAGCATGCCTATAATGGATCGCATGTCAAACGAAAAACTCGAAGAAAATACCATGATCCATGCTGATGTCATCGAATCCCGACAGGCCGACCGCCTCAAGCCCGCAGCCAATTGCCAGGTGACTGACGTGCTGACCGGCACGACTCTGGGTGAGGTGTTGAATATTTCCAGCGAAGGCCTGATGCTGGTTTCCCCAGTGCCGATTAGCGAAGGCAGTATCTATCAGGTGGATATACGCTGCCAGTTGCAAGGCATGGGCCGCATTTCCGCCGGTATCGAATGCCTGTGGACTGATCCTCATGGCAATGGTGGCACGCTGGCCGGCTTTCAGATCATTGATATTTCCGATGAAGACCAGCAAGCCCTATATCGCTTGCTGGAAGTTTCAAGCTAAGGAAGCTCTGATTGGATCTGGCTCGAGCAGATTGGAGTGCAAAATTGTTCAGTTCAAGGCGCAAACCGCGCGTAATAGCCAGGCTATTGCGAAGGTTTGCAACATTCGAAATGGACAATTTTACGCCGCAAGATGCCGCGTCACGATTCAATCAGCACTTCCCTAACCCGCTTACGCAGGTTTCATCACCCAGGCCCATATATTTGGTTGCCGGGTTAATATGAAGCCGGATTAAATAAAAACCCGCTTGTTCGAAGCGGGTTTTATCGTGGAAAATTTAACTCTTTTCTTCAGTGTTGCCCGGAGAGGTTTCGGTTAACAACTGATTGATGTCCTGCACGTCTTCATCGGTCAGGGTCCCCGCGGCGCGTTCCAGCCCCAACACCTGTTGCAGATAATCGTACTTGGCCTTGGCATAATCGCGCTGCGCCTGATACAGCCCGCGCTGGGCAATAAGCACATCCACAATAGTCCGGGTGCCTACTTCATATCCGGCCTGGGTCGCTTCCAACGCGGCCTTGGCGGAAATCACTGCTTGCTTACGCGCTTCCAGGCCACTGATGGCGGCTTTCAGGCCATACCAGGCACTGCGTACCTGGCGCACCGTTTGCCGTTGGGCTTGTTCCAAGCGATCCAGTGCCGCCTCGTATTCCTTGCGTGCTTGACGCGTTTGCGAGCTGGTGCGGCCGCCGGAATAAATCGGCACATTCAGGTTAAGCCCCAGGTTGCGATTGACGGTGTCCTGATCCACTAAGGCGATAATTTGCTGGTAAGTTGGTGAATTTGGATCCGGATCACGAATAGCTTGGTCGAACTGGGTGGAGTTGTTGTGGCTATAGGATAAGCCCAGTGTCGGGTAATGCCCCGCACGGCGTAGCCTAACGGTTTTTTCGGCAATCTCCGCGCCAATTCTGGCTTGCCCCAGGTTGGGGTTTTTGCTCAGGGCAGTTTCTTCCTTGGCCTTGAGTGGCGGCAGGCTGTCTTCGCTCACGGCCAGTTCTTCCGGTGGCCGTTTGAGGTTGATGTAGTATTCCTGCGCAACTTCATACAGGGCCTCGCGGGCATCCTGCAGGGCATTTTCAGCCACAATCACGCGCGCTCGGGCCGCGTCATAGCTGGCTTTGGCTTCGTGCACATCGGTAATGGCCGCCAGGCCCACCTTGAAGCGCTGCTCGGCCTGTTCCCATTGGCGCTTCATGGCTTTCAGCTCGGCCTTGGCAAAACGCAGGCTATCTTCGGCATTGAGTACACCAAAATAGGCCTTGGCCACACGCAACAGAAAATCCTGATAGGCCGCGTCGTATTCGGCAGCCGCCAGGGCGGTCTGCAGCTTGCCAATGCGGTAATTTTCAATGTTGCCTTGGTTGTAAATGCTTTGTTGCAGGGCCACCTGCCAGAATTCGCGTTCCGTGTCGGGCACATCAATATCCCCAAACTGGCCGAAGGTCAGGTCTGTTTTGTTTTTGCTGCGCCCGGCGCTGCCGTTGATTTGGGGCAGGAATGCCGACAGGGCCTGTTTTTTGATTTCCTGCTTGGCTTCCTTCTGGTGCATGGCCGCAGACAGTTGCGGGTCGCTGGACTTGCTGCGCTGCAGCACTTCGACCAAGTCGGCAGCAGTGGCCGGCAAGGCCAGGCCAAGGGCGATGATGAGGCTGAATTTTTTCATGGTGTGTGATCTCATAATTGAAAATCGGGAGTGCGGGCCGGTTCCTTCAGCGGCGGCACCAGGGTTTCGAAAGCCGGGGTCACGGTAACGGAGTCGGCATTTTTTTCGATCAGTTGGGCCTGCATGACCGGCGGCTGGCCAACAATGGCAAAAATACGCCCACCGGGTTTGAGCCATTCCAGCAAAAAGTCGGGCCTTTCGCTCACCGAACCGGTGAGCACGATGGCGTCATAGCGCCTGTCGGGTTTGAACGAAAAAAGGTCCTGTTGCATCAGGTGCGCATTGCTGATGCCCTGTTTTTCCAAGCGATTCCCTGCCTGTTCGATAAAATCCGCATGAATGTCGATGCTGTCAACATGTTTGCCCAGGGTGGCCAGCAAGGCCGTCAGGTAACCACTGCCGGTGCCAACTTCCAGAATGTCATCTTCCGGATTGATGCCGAGCGCTTGCAAGGTGCGGCCTTCCACCACTGGCTTCATCATGAATTGGTCATGCCCCAGTGGCAAAGCCAGGTCGGCAAAGGCCAGTTTTCGCTGGGGAATTTGCACAAATTCTTCCCGTGGCACGGCTTTCATTGCCTCCAGAATACGTGGGTCGGTTACGTCCCAGGCGCGTACCTGGCTGGTTATCATGTTGTCACGAGCGGTTTCAAAATTCATTGATTTCTTCCTGTTGTATGAATCCCGTTCGCCTGTTGGTGCGAACGTTTTGTTGTCTGGATTGCCTCGATGCCAGAATCGGGCGATAATTCCTGCAGCGGTGGAGGGCCATGCGTGGCCTGCTACCAACCTAAGGAACCTCTGATTGAATCGTGAACTTGCTTCTCACGCCTGAAATGTCCGATAACTGCGTTGAAGTTCTGGCCAATAGCCGGCTATTAGCTGCGAACTCCGCCTTATTTTCGAACATTTCCGGAATAATTTGCTTTGTCCAGATTCAATCAGAGCTTCCCTAACAGATCAGGAACAGTTAATTTATGGGCAATGTAACGGAATTTCCAGCACAAAACCATGGGCCAATGGTCATTTTGGCCAGGGAAAGCCAGGTCTGTGGTCATTGTGGCTGGCACAAGGGCACAATGCAATGACAGCCGGTCTCGCCATTCAGGAAAGCCATACGCCAGAGATGCTGTTGCGTGAAGGACTGAAGGCCCTTGATCTGCCCACCGACCGGGTTCCGCTGTTGTTGCAATACCTGGAACTGCTGGCCAAATGGAACCGCGCTTATAATATCACAGCCATCCGCGAGCCGCGTCAAATGGCGGTTTTGCATGTGCTGGACAGCCTGGCGGCCTTGCCTCATATCGATGCGCGTCGACTGGTGGATGTGGGTACCGGTGGCGGCATGCCCGGTATGTTATTCGCCATCATGCGACCCGATTGGCGCATCACGCTGCTGGACAGCAATCAGAAGAAAACCCGTTTTTTGCGCCGGGCCGCTCGTGAGTTGGGGCTGGACAATGTCGAGGTGGTGTGTGAGCGGGTGGAAAAATTCCGGCCGACCCAATTATTCGATGTGGTAATATCCAGAGCCTTTGCACAAACCGGGCTTTTTTTGTGCCTGGCGGGCCATTTGTGTGATCCCGAGGGCCACCTGGTGGCCATGAAAGGCCCGCGCGATGAAAGCGACAGTATTCCGGCCGATTGCCCGTTTGAACTGGAAAAGACCGTGCCCTTGCAGGTGCCTTTTCTCAACGCGTATCGGCAGTTACTGTTTTTTCGTCCACAATTCGTCAGTCAGCCGCAGAAGTCGCCATGAAACGTTCCTCAAAACAATCCGGAAAATGAGTTTATGAGCCGCAACAGCCGAATCATTGCCATTGCCAACCAGAAAGGCGGCGTGGGGAAAACCACCACTTCGGTCAATCTGGCGGTGGGTTTGGCTCGATTGAAAAAGAAAGTCCTGTTGCTGGATCTCGACCCCCAGGGCAATGCCACCATGGGCTGTGGTATCAATGGCCGCGAACTAGCACCCAATGCCTGTGATCTGTTGCTGGGCGAGGCCAGCATGCAGGATGTGATCGTACCGGTGCCGGACATGGGCTTCGACCTGGTGGGATCTAATACCGACCTTACCGCCGCCGAACTGAACCTGATGGACGTACCCCATCGCGAAAGCGTATTGCGTGAGGCCCTGCGGCCGGTTCGTGCAGCGTACGATTACATACTGATTGACTGCCCGCCGTCATTGAGTATGCTGACCATCAATGCCCTCACGGCGGCTCAGGGGGTGCTGATTCCCATGCAGTGCGAATATTATGCCCTGGAGGGGTTGACCAGCCTACTGGACACCATTGAGCGCATCCAGTCGGCGGTCAATGAAGAGCTTGAAATCGAGGGGTTGCTACGCACCATGTTTGATGTCCGTAACAACCTGTCCACGGAAGTCAGTAACCAGTTGTTGCACCATTTTGAAGACAAGGTGTTTGCCACCGTTATTCCACGCAACGTGCGCGTGGCCGAAGCGCCTAGCTACGGGCAGTCGGTGATAGATTACGACCCCCATTCGCGTGGCGCTATCGCCTACCTGGGGCTGGCCGGTGAGCTGATCCGGCGCAACAGAAAACGACAGGAGCAGACATAATGGCACAGAAAAAACGCGGACTGGGACGGGGCCTGGATGCCCTGCTGGGCAGCAAGGAATCCCCTTCGGCTTCCAGCGCTTCACTGGCCAATCCGGCGGATTTGTTGCAGGAGCTGGATATCGAGCGTATTCAGCCGGGTCAGTATCAACCACGTTCTGCCATGGATGCGGCCAAATTGCGCGAACTGGCTGATTCCATCAAGGCACAGGGCATTGTACAGCCCATTGTGGTCCGCCCTGTGGGCAACAACCGTTACGAAATCATTGCTGGCGAACGTCGCTGGCGCGCCGCCCAGATTGCCGAGCTGAGTCAGGTGCCGGTGGTGGTCAAGGACGTGGATGACCGCCAGACCATCGCCATGGCCCTGATCGAAAACATTCAGCGCGAAGACCTCAACCCGCTGGAGGAGGCCTCGGCGCTGCAACGCCTGATTGAAGAATTTGACATTACCCACCAACAGGCTGCCGAAGCCGTGGGGCGCTCGCGTGCCGCGGTTAGCAACCTCTTGCGGCTGTTGGAACTGCATCCCAAAGTTAAAGAATACGTGGACGACAAGGCACTGGACATGGGCCACGCTCGGTGTTTGCTGGCGCTGGATCAGAACGACCAACCGGCGGCGGCCGCCGAAATCATCCGCAAGGGACTGAGCGTGCGCCAGGCCGAGGCGCTGGTAAAAAACTGGCACCGTGACAACACCCCCACGGCCCCTGCCCGCAAGGACCCGGACATTGCCAGCCTGGAACAGAGCCTGAGCGAAAAACTGTGCACCAAAGTGGTGGTGAACCACACTGCCAGCGGCAAGGGCAAGCTCGTTATTCATTACCACAGCCCAGACGAACTGGACGGTATTCTCGATCGTTTTCAATAGGCCATTTAATGAGCGGGCAGCCGGTCTCATCAAGCCGCCGGCCATGCCAGGTGGGCGTATTTCTTGCGGTTTGTCCGGCCTTTTGCTAGTATCCCCAATAACCGACCCTGGAATTCAGTGGAGTTTTGTCTGTGCAACGTATTTTTCTCGCCATAGGAGCCTTGCTGGCCGGCTTTTCCGCCGCTGCCGCACCGCACGCCTATGCCGTTGCTTCAGACAATTTTGACGCACCGGCGGATAACCTGGTTCGCATTGACCTGGCCACTGGCGAATACACCGTCATCGGTCGTCCAGGCACCAATTTCAATGACATTGAAGGCCTGGCCCTGGCGCCTGATGGCAGTCTGTATGGGGCCGATGACGCCACCGAAACACTGTTGCGCATCAACCCGGCTTCCGGTGCGGGCACCGCGGTCAATGGCCACACCCAGAACCTGGACCTGGGCGATGGCACCACGCCCTATGATTTTGGCATGACATTTACCTGCGACGGCAGCCTTTACCTGGTTTCGGACCAGAACATGACGCTGTATCAGGTGGACATGGCCACCGGTAAGGCCACGGCCATTGGCAACCTGGGCAAGCACATCACCGCCCTGGCCACCTACGGCGATGACTTTTATGCTATCGGTTCAGAAGGTGACAATAACCTGTATCGCATCGACCCGGCCACTGCCGAGTTGACTCTGGTGGGTCCTCTGGGCCTGGCCAATGAGTTCACGGATGCGGGCCTGGCTTTTGCCGAAGACGGCACCCTGTGGGGGGTGGCTGATTACCGGGAGCTGGATCCCCTGAATGGTGCTCCCAGCCAGATTTTCACCATCAACCTGGATACCGGTGAAGCCAGCCATGTGGCCGACACGCTGATTGGCGTGGAAAGCCTGGCCATTGCCGTGGCTCCGGGCTGTGGCATCAGTGGGACTCAGGCACGTCCTGTGCCAACCCTGAGCCGGATTTCCCTGTGGCTGATGCTGGTGCTGTTCCTGCCGTTAGCCGCGCGGGCTTATCGCCAACAACGGTTAACTTAAACCCCTGTTACCTGGCATTGTCTATTGCTACAGTCCCGCATCAGGCTCAAGCCTGAGCGAGTGCATGACCCCATTACCTTAACTTCGGAGAATCGTCATCATGGGTATCAGTCCCGTTCAGTTACTAATCCTTCTGTTGATCGTCGCCATGCTCTTTGGCACCAAGAAACTGCGCAACGTTGGCAGCGACCTGGGTGAAGCCATCAAGGGCTTCAAGAAAGGCCTGAAAGACGGTGAGGACGACGGCAAAACCGATGCCGAAAGCCTGACCGACAAGGCCGCGCAGTCTCAGGCCAAGGTCAAGGAGGAAATCCATGCCTCACGTGACAGCAGCAACAATCCCAGCGATCAAGACCAGGGTTAATCCACGTGTTTGATATCGGCTTTTCGGAGCTGCTGCTGGTGCTGGTGGTGGCGCTGATAGTCGTTGGTCCGGAACGGCTGCCCGGCGTGGCGCGCAAGCTGGGCATTTATATTCGCAAGGCGCGCGAAGCCTTTGATTCGGTCAAGCAGGAAGTGGAAAAGGAGCTGGATACGGCCGCCTTGCAGGAACAGTTGCGCCAGAACAACATTCTGGATGACTCGCTGGTGCAAGAGGTCAAAAGCTCCGCCGATGAACTCAGGGACCTGGCCCGCAAGGCCGGGGAACCCCTGCCGGAAGTGAAGAAGTGGACAGACAATGAGTGACGAGCAGCCTTTTCTCGAACACCTCGTTGAGCTGCGTTCACGGCTGATCAAGGCGCTGACTGCGGTGTTTGTCATTGTGCTGGTGCTGCTGCCTTTTTCCAGCAGAATCTACAGCGTGATGGCCAAGCCGGTGATGAAATACCTGCCGGATGGTTCGGGCATGATTGCCACCGGGGTTTTGTCACCCGTTTTTACGCCCTTCAAAATGGCCATCATTCTGGGCGTTATCCTGGCCATCCCGTTTATCCTCTACCAGATCTGGGCCTTTGTGGCGCCGGGCCTCTACAAGCACGAAAAGCGCATTGCGCGACCCTTGCTGATTTCCAGCATCGCCCTGTTCTACCTGGGCTGCCTGTTTGCCTACTTCGTGATTTTTCCTATCCTGTTCCAGTTTTTGCCGGGAGTGGCGCCCGAAGGGGTCACCTATATGCCCGACATCAACAGCTATCTGGACACGGTGGTGCGTCTTTTCTTTGCCTTCGGGCTGGCTTTTGAAGTGCCCATTGCGGTGATACTGCTGACCCTGATGGGCGTGACCACGCCGGACAAGCTGGCCAAAAACCGCCCGTACGTGGTGGTGGCGGTGTTTACCATCGGCATGCTGTTGACACCGCCGGACATGATTTCACAAACCTTGCTGGCCATCCCCATGCTGCTGCTGTTCGAGCTGGGCATTTTTCTCAGCCGAATCCTGATTCGGCGCAAAGGCGAAGCGGCTGAAGAGGCCTCTGGCGATGCGGGCGATGAACAGACCAGTGATCGTTGAACAGGGTAGCCGCTCAGCGACACTGATGGCCAAAAGCTGCGACTTTCTTAAGGAAGCTCTATCGAATCATGACACGGCATCTTGCGGCGTAAAATCGTCCATTTCTGCGTTGCAAACCTTCACAATAGCTTGCTATTGCGAGCGGTTTGCGCCTTGAACTGAACAATTTTTTACTACAATCTGCTTGTGCCAGCTCTAATCAGAGCTTCCCTACCTGCCACACCACCGGGCCCCAGTTTTTCGGGTCGGCATCGCTGCTGTCATAGCCCACGTAATCTTTCTTGCCCGGCTCTACTTCCACCACCAGCTCCCGGCTTTTTTGGGGCTGGCTGGCCACTTGGCGTTTTCTTGCGGTCAGGCCGCCGGTCCAGTCGGCGTCAATGCGTTCGGCCACCAGTCGCAACCGGTGAGTGCCAGGACGCAGCCAGACTCCCTGTTTGCGGGGCGGGATTTCAACGCCGTCAATTTTGACCAGTCGAACCGGAAAAATCTGCTGGGCCGGCCGAGGGGTGTCCATGATAATGACGCCGCTGGGTTCAGACGGTTTGGCAAAGGGTGAGGCCCCGGCCGAACCGCAAAAGATCAGCAGGCTCGCCAACACGGCGGCAAGGCGAAAGTTGGGTGGAATTTTCATGCGCATTCTCCTGTCAAAGGGCGTGGCACAGTCAGGATCGGTTGGTCATTGACCACCATTCCGGCGGTGCCATCACCCGTAAACCGGTCACAAGCGAAAGCCTGTGACGACTAATTTATTCCTTATTCACAAGTAGACCCGCAAAAGGCGCCAAAGGTTGCAGAAAAAGCGCCCCTGGGCATGAAGGCTACACCAGTGGTTCCAACCGCCTGGCCCGCGGGCTATAATGACCTCCTTTTGTTTGCCCACGCATCGATCATGAAAACCGACCAGCAGAATCCCGTTATTTACCGCAAAGACTACCGCCCGCCCAATCATTGGGTGAAATCCTGCCAGCTCGGTTTTGTTATCGAACCGCAGCACACCACGGTCAGGTCAACCATCCAGTTTGAGAAAAACCCCGAAACCGACAGCAACACGCTGGAACTCAACGGGGTTGACCTGGAACTGATCGCGATTAGACTGAATGGCCGCGAACTGGGGCCGGACGAATACCGTCAGGACGATGAAACGCTGTTAATTGATAACGTCCCGGAACAATTTACCTTGCAGGTTGAAAACCGCATCTACCCGCAGAAGAACACGGCCCTGGAAGGGCTGTACCAGTCTGGCGATTTTTTCCTCACCCAGTGCGAGGCCGAGGGTTTTCGCAAGATCACCTATTACCCGGATCGCCCGGACGTGATGGCGCCGTTTGACGTGACCATTGTTGCGGACAAGCACAAATACCCGGTGCTGCTTTCCAATGGTAACCCCGCCGGCGCCGGTGAGCTGGCCGATGGCCGGCACTTCGCCCGCTGGACCGACCCGCACCCGAAACCGTCTTACCTTTTTGCCCTGGTGGCCGGTGACCTCAAGCACATTGAAGACCACTACACCACCATCCACGGTGACAAAGTCACCTTGCGCATCTACGTTGAGGAAGAAAACCTGGATTCCTGCGACTACGCCATGGGGGCGCTCAAGCGTTCCATGCAGTGGGACGAGAAAAAATTTGGGCTGGCCTATGACCTGAACGTGTTCAATATCGTGGCCACCAATGATTTCAACATGGGCGCGATGGAAAACAAGGGCCTGAATATTTTCAATGCCAAATTCGTGCTGGCGCGTCCGGACACGGCCACCGACATGGATTTTCAGGGCGTGGAAGCAGTCATCGGGCATGAATATTTTCACAACTGGACCGGTAACCGCGTCACCTGCCGGGACTGGTTCCAGCTCAGCCTGAAAGAAGGTCTGACGGTTTTCCGGGATCAGGAATTCACTGCCGACATGCAATCCCGCGCGGTCAAGCGCATCGAAGACGTGCGGGCCTTGCGCACCCTGCAATTTGCCGAAGACGCCGGTCCCATGTCGCATCCCGTGCGCCCGGATTCCTACATTGAAATCAATAATTTCTATACCCTGACGGTGTATGAAAAGGGCGCGGAAGTGGTGCGCATGTATCACACCCTGCTGGGGCCGGAAGGTTTCCGCAAGGGCATGGATCTGTATTTCCAGCGCCACGACGGGCAAGCGGTCACCTGCGACGATTTTCGCGCCGCCATGGCCGATGCCAACAACGTCTGTCTGGACCAGTTCGAGTTGTGGTACAGCCAGAATGGCACGCCGCGCGTTTCCGTGCAGGAACAGTGGAACCCCGAGACCCGCGAGCTGACACTGATTTTTACACAGCAGCGCCCCGAGAGTTTCAAAGGCGAGCACTGGCAGCCCATGCACATCCCGATCAAGCTGGCCTTGCTGGATGCCAGCGGCCAGGCCATTCCCCTGTTTGAAGACGGCCGGCAGGAAATGGTCTACGAGCTGAAGGACGCCCAGCAGAAGCTCACTTTTGGCAACCTGGCGGAAAAACCGGTGGCCTCGGTGTTGCGGGATTTTTCCGCGCCGGTGATTCTTGATTACCCGCGCACCCCCGAAGAACAGGCCTTTATCATGGCGCACGACAGCGATGCCTTCAATCGCTGGGATGCGGCACAGAGCATGGCCATGGACGTGATCCAGAACGCATATGCGGCGCTGGGGCGCGGGCAGGAACCGCAATGCCCGTCATATCTCACCGATGCCTTTGCCCAGGTGCTGGCCGATACCGATGCCGACCCGGCCCTGGTGGCCGAAACCCTGCGCCTGCCGGACATCAAGTCCATGATTACCCTGATGCGCGATGTCAATGTGGCTCGCTTGCACCAGGCGCGTGAGTTCATCAAGAAAAGCGTGGCGGAAAAACTGCGCCCGGTACTGGAAGCCACTTACGAAAACAACCGTACCGACGGGGCGTACCGCGTTGACCCGGCTGACATTGCCAAACGCAGCCTCAAGAACACTGCTTTGGGTTATTTGATGAGCCTGGAAGACGACAGCGCCTATGCCCGCTGCGCCGACCAGATTGACCAGGCCAACTGCATGACGGACAAGCTGGCCGCATTGACCCTGTATGCGCACCACCAGGGCCCGGGCTACCAGGACAAACTCGACGCCTTTTACCAGCAGTGGAAGCACGACCCGCTGGTGGTTAACAAATGGCTCACCATTCAGGCCACCTCGCCCGAGGACGGCACGCTGGAGCTGTTGGAAAAACTCCTGCATCACGAAGCGTTTTCCATGCGCAATCCCAACAATGTGCGCGCGCTGGTGGGTGCCTTTGCTTCGGCCAACCCGGTACAGTTCCATCGTGCCGATGGCCAAGGTTACCAGTGGCTGGCTGATCTGGTGCTGGAACTAAATGCCCTCAATCCGCAAGTGGCCGCGCGTGTGGTCAGCCAGTTCAACAGCTGGCAACAATTTGATCCGCAACGGCAACAGGAGATCCTCAGGCAACTGCGTCGCATCAAGGAGGCCGGCAACCTGTCTCCGGATGTGTTTGAAATTGTTTCCAAGGCCATTGAACAGGCCGACAAGGCCGATGCGTCCGCGGCCTGAGTAAAGCGCCGCTGCCCGGCACTATCATTTTCTTGTTAAACCCGGCTTCGGCCGGGTTTTTTTGTGCCAAATAATGTCACCACGGTCTGAAAAGCCAGGCAATAGCGGTTTTTTTAAAGCAAGAGCGACTTTCAGCGAAAAAAGTGAGAACTGCGTCACATGGTGTAATAATTTTTACAAAACCATTGACAGCTACTGAATTTCTCGGGCATCATGGACCCAGACAGAACAAAGGGAGTGACCCATGACTGCACGCAACAACCCGATCAACAGTAAGACCGTGGAGCTGAAAATCCCCGGCAAGTTTCACATTTCGCCCTTGCCAAGCGGTGTTTTGGCCAGTGCCAAAAGCGCCTTCACCACACGCAATGTGCCAACAGAGGAAATGCAAACGGTTCTGACCGGAAACGGCCAGCCGCGCCCAGGGGATCTGGTGTTGGCCCGCGTGGACAGAATTCGCCAGCACGCGCGTCTTGAGTTACCCAATGGCCGTCGCTCCCGGCTCTTCCCGGGTGACACCATTGTGGCGGTCTATGGCAACCGTTACGCGCCGGACCAGTTTGAATCACTGGTGCCAGAAGACTTGTCTGCCTGTCACCTGGTGGCCGGCGGCGGTGTGGTTTCGCTGATGCGGCACCGCAGCCCGAAAGTCAAACCACCCACTGAAATCACCCCTATTGGTCTGGTCGGCGATGCCACGGGTCGCCGTCTCAATACCCGGGATTGGTTAAATCCCGATGTGATCCAGGGAAACCCTTCACCCTGGCGCATGCCGGTATTTCTGGTGGTGGGTTCTTCCATGAATGCCGGTAAAACCACCACGGCGGCCCGCCTGATTCGTGGCTTGACCGAAGACGGTTACCGCGTCGGCGCCATCAAGGTCACCGGTACCGGTTCCGGTGGCGACTTGTGGCATTTTGTTGATGCCGGTGCGCGGCACGCGCTGGATTTTACCGACGCCGGTTATGTGTCCACGTATCAGAGTGGCGCCACGGCGTGTCTGAATATCTTTGAATCTCTGGGCGCTTCGGTGTGCCATAAAGGCATGCAGGCCTTGGTGGTGGAAGTGGCCGATGGCATTTTGCAGAAAGAAACAGCAGCCTTGCTGAGCATGTCCGAGTTCAAGCGGCGCATCTCGGCTGTCTGGTACTGTGCCGGGGATTCCGGATCGGCCCTGTTTGGCGTGGACTGGCTGCAAAACCAGGGTTATGACGTGGAAGCCGTCTCTGGTGTGGTGTCATCCAATCCCCTTGCGGCAGCGGAAGTGCAACAACATTGTGACGTACCGGTGATCGGAAAAGATGCCCTGGACGCGGCGGGTTATGGCCATTCATTGATGGAGAAATTCGTGCCTGAATCCAGCCGGGCCAGTGCCTTTGCACGGTAAACACTCTTACCATGTTTATATCGAAACGTCAGCCACGAGTCGGATCATGAACCCACTGGAATGGCTTAAAAAAAACCGCAACCCGTCGCTGCCAGCTGGGGCAAGCAGCCCCTTCAGGC
>WGBZ01000060.1 GCA_015494035.1 Lysobacterales bacterium
CGTCAGATGTGTATAAGAGACAGTTGTCGTTGGCAAAGCCTGGCAAAAAGAACTTTTGCCTTGTGATAGGAACAGGAAGGAGTGGAAAGGTCAAGGAAACAAGGACAGAAAAACAGTTTTTTTGCCGTGTTATCCCGGATTTGGCAGAAACTTTATTAAGAAATGCAGTCAGTGACGCATTCTGTCACTGTCTTGAGTGAGCCCGTTTTCAATACCTTTGACCTGACAGTTACCGCAAGAAAACCAGAAGAAAACCTGCTTCAGGATCGGGCTTGTTGAATCTGTTCCAGCAACCAGTGCTCGTCTTTGACCGGCACCCCGAGTTGTTCGGCCTTGGCCAGCTTTGATCCGGCCTTGTCTCCGGCAATCACCATATCCGTGTTTTTGGACACCGAACCTGTGACCTTGGCGCCTAACGCCTGCAAGGCGGACTTGGCCTCACTGCGACTCATGGACGCCAGAGAGCCGGTCAGCACGATGTTTTTGCCAGCCAGCGGTTTGGGCTTGTCTTCATCGTCAGGGATTTCCGGCCAGTGGATGCCCTGGGCCAACAGTTCATCAATGACGCGCTGGTTTTTGGGGTTGCGAAAAAAATGATAAATGTGTTCGGCCACCACCGGGCCCACGTCCGGCACCTGTTGCAACTCATCAATGCTGGCGTTGCGGATGGCATCCAGGTTTTTGAAATGCCGGGCCAGGTTTTGTGAGGTGGCCTCACCCACTTCGCGTATGCCCAGGGCATACAAAAACCGTGGCAAGGTGGTGTACTTGCTTTTTTCTATGGCCTTGAGCACGTTTTCAGCTGATTTTTCGCCCATGCGCTCCAGATTGGCCAGCTGTTCCTTGTTCAGGCGATAAATATCGGCCGGATTTTTCAGCAGGCCGGCATCCACCAGCTGTTCAATCAGTTTCTCGCCCAGGCCTTCAATGTCCATGGCCTTGCGCGAGACAAAGTGCTTGAGGGCTTCCTTGAACTGGGCATCACAGGACAAACCAGCCGGACAGCGGGTCACGGCTTCGCCTTCGGGGCGCTCCAGCACCGAATCACACACTGGGCAACGCTGGGGCATGGTAAAGGGCTGAGTACCTTCAGGGCGTTTCTCCCCAACCACCCGCACCACTTCCGGGATCACGTCGCCGGCGCGGCGCACAATCACCGTGTCGCCCACGCGAATGTCCTTGCGCCGCACTTCGTCTTCGTTATGCAATGTGGCGTTGGTGACGGTGACACCGCCCACCTTGACCGGCTCCAGTCGCGCCACCGGGGTGATGCTGCCGGTGCGACCCACCTGCACGTCGATGGCCCACACGGTGGTGGTGGCTTCTTCGGCCGGGAATTTGTGCGCAATGGCCCAGCGCGGGGACTTGGTGGCATAACCCAGTTTTTCCTGCAAGGCCAGGTCGTTGACCTTGAAAACCACGCCGTCAATGTCGTAATCCAGATCATCGCGGATGGATTGCATCCAGCGGTAATAGTCCAGCATGCCCTGGTAGCCTTTAACCACGCGATTCAGCGGATTGACCGGAATGCCCAGGGTTTTGAACCACTCCAGCACCTGGCTGTGTTTGTTGAAGTCGGGCACGCCTTCGGCCACGCCCATGGAATAGGCGAAAAATGACAGCGGGCGACCGGCCGTTTTGCGCGGGT
The DNA here is from genome assembly GCA_015494035.1 of Lysobacterales bacterium. GTDB lineage: Bacteria > Pseudomonadota > Gammaproteobacteria > Xanthomonadales > Marinicellaceae > S144-45. Next base: position 1,649 of record WGBZ01000060.1, read on the forward strand.
CCAGTTGTCGCAAACTGCCAGCAGCCGCATTGCGAGGGTTGGCGAACTCCTTTTCGCCGTGTTCCCGCGCCCATTGGTTGTAGGCCTCGAAGCCACTGCGTGGCATGATGACTTCACCGCGCACTTCCAGGCGTGCTGGCGGTTTGTCGGTGCGCAAGCGCAAGGGAATGGCCTTGATGGTGCGCACGTTGGCGGTGACGTCCTCGCCGGTGGTGCCGTCTCCACGCGTGGCTGCCTGCACCAACTGGCCGTTTTCGTACATCAGGCTGATAGCCAGCCCGTCGAGTTTCGGCTCGGCCGAATATTCCACTTCCTCCAGGCCGGTGAGTTCGCGCACGCGCTTGTCCCAGGCGCGCAACTCGTCCTCATCAAACACATTACCCAGAGACAACATCGGGATTTCATGCCGAACCTGTTTGAAGCCTTCCAGCGGCTTGTCGCCCACGCGCTGGGTGGGCGAATCCGGTGTAATCAATTCGGGGTATCGCTGCTCCAGCTGTTCCAGTTCGCGGTACAGCCGGTCGTATTCGGCGTCGGAAATCACCGGCTCGTCCAGTACATAATAACGATAGGCGTGCTCATTGAGCGCCTTGCGCAGGGCCTCGGCACGCTGTGTGATCTGGGGATCAGGCATGTGAGATCAGTCCGGCTTAGTCAGTGACGGCATGGGTGCGGTCAAACTCACGCATCTCTTCGCGGATAAAGGCGATTTGCTGGCGCGACATGGGGTTGTGGTGTTCGTCGGTGAGGGTGCCACCCAGCAATTCCGCCAGGCGCTGGCCTACCGGCAGCAGGGTTTCCCAGGAATCCAGTGCCGACACGGGCCCAGGCAGGGTCATAACCAGCACCAGACCACGGGTCTGGGTGTCGGGCGTAAAAATGCCGGGCTTGAGCATGTTGGCCACCAGAAACAGCATGTCCTTGCTGCTGCCATTGTCGCGGAAACGGTAATAGAGGTTGTCTTTGCCGTAATCCAAGCCCGCCTGTTCCGCGGCGGCCTTGATGGCGTGCCAGCCAAAGGTCTTGTCGCCCTGGGCATGAATATACAAAGTAACAATTTTTTCCGGTTGCGGCGGATAGATGGAAACCCCGGACCGATCGCCTTTTTCCACTTGTCGGGGCTGGTCTGAGCCGGGTTCAGTCGCTGCCGGGGATGATTTTCGTTGCCCGAACAGGCCACCAACGCGTGGTTCCTTTTTCTGGCCTTCTGCGGTGCTATCGGCCACTTCGTTGGCAGCTGGCGGTTTCTTGCGTGTGCCAAAGTAATAAATGCCACCGATCACCAAGGCGCCGATCAGCAGCAGAACCAAACGCAGTTCGTTCATATTGTTGCCACGTGTTTAAAGAAGTTTGCCGACGCAATGATACCACATGGCCAGTGTTTATCCGGGTAGCAAGAAGGCCGTATTGATCGGAGAAAAAGGGCCAACGTAGCAACGATTGCTTGTTTATTAGCAAAGGCTTATTTACAAGCCCTTGACTTTTGCTTAACCTATGATTCCATACGCGCGATTCCGGCCATGACCAACTGCGGAGCTTTGTATGGACACCATTTCCCTTTCCTTTTCCCTCAATACGTTCTACCTGCTTGTTTCAGGCGCGCTGGTCATGTGGATGGCCGCCGGATTTTCCATGCTGGAAGCCGGCCTGGTACGCTCGCGAAACACGGTGGAAATCCTGACCAAAAACATTGCCCTGTATGCCGTCGCCTGCCTGATGTTTCTGCTTGTCGGTTATGACATCATGTATGCCGGAACCGGTGGCAGTGTGTTGCCCAAACCCGTCTGGCAAGGGCTGTTGGGCAGCGCCGGAACAGCCGGGGGCGACTATTCCCGTTACGCGGACTTCTTTTTTCAGGTGGTGTTTGTGGCCACGGCCATGTCGATTGTGTCCGGCGCGGTGGCCGAACGCATGAAGCTGATGGCTTTTCTGGCCTTTGCGGTTATTTTTACCGCCATGATTTACCCGCTGCAAGGCTACTGGATGTGGGGCGGTGGTTTCCTCAAACGGGCGGGATTTGTGGATTTTGCCGGTTCTGGCGTGGTGCATCTGGCCGGGGCCGCGGCCGCGCTGGCGGCCGTGCTGACGCTGGGCCCGCGCACGGGCAAATACGGCCCCAAAGGTCAGGTGCGCGCCATTCCCGGACACAACATGCCCCTGGCGGCCCTGGGCACCTTCATTTTGTGGCTGGGCTGGTTCGGCTTCAATGGTGGCTCGGAATTGAGCATCGCCGGCTCCGAACACGCCAACAACGTGGCCAAAATTTACGTCAACACCAACATGGCCGCGGCCGCCGGTGTGGTGGCAGCCCTGCTGGTGTCGCTGTGGCGCTTTGGCAAACCGGATCTGACCATGGCGCTGAACGGCGCGCTGGCGGGGTTGGTGGCCATTACCGCCGACCCGGTCAGTCCGGCTCCCCTGCTGGCAGTTTTCATTGGCCTTGTCGCCGGCGTGCTGGTGTTCTTCTCCATTGTCTGGCTGGACAGCAAGGCGCACCTGGATGACCCGGTGGGTGCGCTTTCAGTGCATGGGGTCAACGGCATCTGGGGGCTGCTGGCGGTGCTACTGAGCAATCCGGCCGCGCAGTGGCTGTCGCAGTTGCTGGGCATCGGGGTGATTTTTGCCTTTGTTTTTGTCACTAGCCTGGGTTTGTGGTGGCTGCTGAAACAGCTAGCCGGCATTCGCGTCAGCGTCGAGGACGAAATCAATGGCCTGGACATCAGCGAATGCGGCCTGGAAGCCTATCCGGATTTTGTCACCAAACACTAAGGAAGCCCTGATCGAACCGTGTCACGGTTCAATCAGAGGCTCCTTAGTCCAGAGCCAGTTTGACGATCTCGTCGCTGAGCAAAAAACCGCGTTCGGTCAGCTCCAGGGTTTCACCGTTTTGGGTGATCGCACCCCAGTCAAAAGCCGGTTGCAGGATTTCCAGTAGCCGCTGTCGGTGGATGCCAGTAGCGCGCTCGAAATGACTCAAGGTCCAGGGTTCTCGCAAGCGCAGCCGGTTCAGCAGGTATTCAAACGGGCGATGGGATGGCGCAATAGCCTCGGTCAATTGCACGCGTTGCTGGCTATTGGCGGTTTGCAGATAAAACCGCGGGTGTTTCTGTTTGATGGTGCGCGTGATGGTTTGCACCGAGCCGTCGGTGATTTTGGCGTGGGCACCGGCACCGATACCGAGGTAATCGCCAAAGCGCCAGTAATTGAGATTGTGTTGCGATTCCCGCCCCGCTTGCGCATAGGCAGAGACTTCGTATTGCCGGAACCCGGCCTTATGCAGTTGTTTTCTGGTCTGGTCGTAGAACCGTTCCAAGTCCTCAGCATCGGGCAGGCCCGCCGGCGGACGGGTGGCAAACAGCGTGTTGGGTTCCAGCGTTAACTGGTAGGCCGAAACATGTTGCGGATTCAACGCCAGCAAAGCCGCCAAATCGGCAGCCGCTTGCTTGAGGCTTTGTCCCGGAAGGCCAAACATGATGTCCAGGTTGATGTTATCGAATCCCGCGGCTTGGGCCGCCGCCACAGCCTCCCGCGCTTCAGCGGCACTATGTATGCGGCCAAGGGTTTTTAACTGCGCATCGTCCAGCGACTGCACACCCAGCGACAGGCGATTGATACCGGCTTCGCGGTAGCTGAGAAAATGATCGAACTCACCGCTACCGGGGTTCACCTCCAGGGTGATTTCCGCATCGGGCGCCAGCGGCAACAGCGCTCGCACCCCAGACAGCAGCCGCGCCATGGCGGCACCGGAAAACAGGCTGGGCGTGCCTCCGCCCATGAAAACGCTGTGCACGGGGCGGCCCCAGACGGCCGGCAGATCCTGTTGCAAATCGGCCAGCAGTGCATCAATATAGGCCATCTCGTCCAGTTCACCCCGCAGCGCGTGGGAATTGAAATCGCAATAGGGGCATTTGCGTACGCACCAGGGAAAGTGAATGTATAGCGACAGCGGCGGAGGAATCAGCGCCACGGCTTCGCCACCTGACGAGGGCCGCTGTTCTGTGGAGTGGTTGTCCATTCAGGCAGGAACTTGGCCTGCGGCATCCAGTTGTTTCAACAAGGCGGCAATGGCCTTGCCACGATGGGACACGCGGTGTTTGATGGCCGGTTCAAGCTCGGCGGCGGTGCAGCCAAATTCGGGCAGGTAAAACACCGGATCGTAACCAAAGCCGCCTGCTCCCTGAGGCTGCAGCGCAATGCGGCCATGCCATAGGCCCGAGGCCACCAGCGGCAAGGGGTCGTCCGCGTGACGCACAAGCACAATCACACTGGCGAAGTGAGCAGTGCGTTTGGCCTCTGGCACCCCTTCAAGTTTTTTTAGTAACAGGGCAATGTTATCGGCGGAACTGGCCTCGGAACCAGCAAATCGGGACGTGTGCACGCCCGGTTGCCCATCGAGGGCATCCACAATCAGGCCGGAATCATCGGCCAGTGCCGGCTGGCCGGTAAGCCGGGCGGCATGCCGCGCCTTAAGGATGGCATTTTCCACAAACGTGCTGCCGGTTTCTTCCACGGCAAATTCGGCCGTGGCCGGTTGTGGCTGCAAGTCGATGCCCAGTGGCGATAACACCGCCTGTAATTCGCGCAACTTGCCCGCGTTGCCACTGGCCAGAATCAGTGTGTTTGCTGGCAGGTACTCCATCAGCCATTGCTCTCCAGCGCCTGTTGCTGAATGGTCAGCAACTCGCCAATGCCTTTCTCGGCCAGATCCAGCATGGCGTCCAGTTCCTGCCGATGAAAGGCGTGGCCTTCGGCGGTGCCCTGCACTTCCACAAACGCACCACCGGAATTCATCACCACATTCATGTCGGTTTCGGCCTCGGAATCTTCGGCGTAATCCAGATCCAGCACCGGCACACCACGATAGATGCCCACGGAGATGGCCGCCAGGGCGCCAATCACGGGGTTTTTCTTGATCTGACCACTTTTCAGCAGGTGGCTGACAGCATCCACCAACGCCACATAAGCCCCGGTAATGGAGGCGGTGCGGGTGCCGCCATCGGCCTGAATCACATCGCAATCCAGCGTAATAACACGTTCGCCCAGGGCTTCCAGGTCCACCACCGAGCGCAGGGAGCGGCCAATCAGCCGCTGAATTTCCTGCGTCCGGCCACTTTGCTTGCCACGCGCCGATTCACGTCCCATGCGGCTACCTGTGGAGCGGGGCAACATGCCATATTCGGCAGTCACCCAGCCCTGATTTTTGCCACGCAACCAGCCAGGCACCCGA
>WGBZ01000061.1 GCA_015494035.1 Lysobacterales bacterium
GTGCGCAACACCGTCTCGGTGGGTGACGGCGTTTACCTGAGCACCGACGGTGGCGAAAAATGGCAACACAAGGGGTTGGACAAAACCGAACGTATTGCCGCCATCGAGGTCAGCCCGCGTGATGCCAACACGGCTTTTGTGTGTGCTACTGGCGCCTTATGGAGCGATTCGCCCCATCGCGGCGTTTACAAGACCACCGATGGCGGCGGGCACTGGAAAAAAGTCCTGTACGTGAATGAAAAAACCGGCTGTTCCGACCTGGCCATGGACCCGGCTAACCCGAATATCCTTTACGCCGGCATGTGGCAGTTTCGCCGCTATCCGGACTTTTTCGAGTCCGGCGGGCCAGGCAGCGCCCTCTACCGCAGCGTGGACGGCGGCGAAAGCTGGGATAAAATGACCAACGGCCTGCCCCCAGGCAACAAGGGCCGCATTGCCCTGGCCGTCGCGCCGTCGCAACCGGGCACTGTCTATGCCACGGTGGAGTCGGATGACACCGCCTTGTATCGTTCGGATAACCTGGGCAAAAACTGGCAACGACGCAGCACCGCTGGCGCCGTGCAGATGCGCCCCTTTTATTTCGGCGAGCTGAAGATCGATCCCGAAAACCCGGACCGGGTCTACAAACCCTCCTTTAATCTGGTGGTTTCCGATGACGGTGGCAAATCTTTCAGCAGCCTGTTTGGCGCCGGTTTCAGTCTTTCCATTCATCCCGATCACCACGCCTTGTGGATTAACCCGAAAGACCCCAACCAGCTGTTCCTGGGCACCGATGGCGGGGTGTATGTGTCCGAAAACAAGGGCGGCAACTGGCGCCTGGTGGGTACCTTGCCGGTGAGTCAGTTTTATCACGTGAGCCATGACAGCCAATGGCCCTACAACGTCTATGGCGGCCTGCAGGATAACGGTTCGTGGATGGGGCCGTCCCGCGCACCTGGCGGCATCGGGCCGGCTGAATGGGACAGCGTGGGTTACGGCGATGGTTTCTGGGTGTTCGTGGACCCGCAAGACGAAAACATCATATACAGTGAATACCAGGGCGGCAACCTGCTGCGCGTTGACCGACAGCTCAAGGAAGTCAAGAACATTGCCCCTGCGGCCCGGGCCGGGGAAGAAAAACTGCGCTTTAACTGGAATACACCCCTGCTGGTCAGCCAGAGCACGCCCGGCACCATTTATTACGGCTCGCAATACCTACACAAAAGCACCGATCGCGGTGAATCCTGGCAGACCATTTCGCCGGATTTGACCACCGATGACCCCAAACGCCAACGGCAGATGAAAACCGGCGGCCTCACCATTGACAATTCCACCGCGGAAAACAACGCCACCCTTTACACCATTGCCGAGTCCCCGCTGGATGGCAAAATCCTCTGGACCGGTTCCGATGACGGCCTGATTCATGTCAGCCGCGATGGTGGCACCCACTGGCAGGAAGTGGGCCACAACCTCAAGGGCGTGCCCAAGGGCACCTGGGTGTCCCGCATCACCACCAGCGCCCACCACCCCGGTACGGCTTTTGCCACCCTGGATGGTCACCGCAGCGGTGACATGCGGCTGTATGCCTTCCGCACGGATGATTTTGGCAAACACTGGCAGCCCTTGTCCAGTGACGGCGTGGAAGGCTATGCCTGGGTACTGAAACAGGATCCCGTCAATGAAAAGCTGCTGTTTCTCGGCAGCGAACACGGCCTCTACCTGAGCCTGGACGGTGGCCAGCACTGGGCGCGCTTCAAGGAAAACCTGCCCAAAGTCGCGGTGCATGATATCGTGATTCACCCCACAGAACATGACGTGATTCTGGCCACGCATGGGCGCGGCGTCTACATCATCGACGACATCACCCCGATTAGGGCCTTGACCGCCGACATGCTGCAACAAGACGTTATCCTGCTGCCCAGTCGCCCCAGCGTGCAAATGGAAGGCGGCGCATTGCAACACTTTTCCGGTGGTGAGGATTTCGTCGGCGAAAACCCCGAAGAAGCCGCCACCATTGCCTATTACCTGAAAAAACGCCACCTGTTTGGCGACATGAAACTGGAAATCCACGACCAGCAAGGCCAGTTGATTACCACCCTGCCTGCCGGCAAGCGCCGGGGCATCAACCGGGTGGCCTGGCCCATGCGCCTGAAACCGCCAAAATACCCGCCCAGCACGGCGCTGGTCCCCGGCATGGTGGGCCCGCGCGTGGCCGAAGGCACCTATCAGGTCCGCCTCATCAAGGGCGACAAAACGCTGGATGGCGAAGTGTCTCTGGTGGCCGATCCACGCTCCAAGCATTCGCCCCAGGACAGGCAATTGCAACAACAGCTATCCATGCAACTGTACAACGCCATTAACGACCTGACTTTTACCGTCAACCAGTTGCAGGATTTGCAAAAACAGCTGGCAAAGGTCAAAGACAAGCTGCCAAAATCGGCCCGCAAGAAAATCCAGGCCTTTAGCAGCGCGGTGGATGATTACGTCTACCAGGTGGCTGCCAGCGGCAAGGCCGGCTGGATTTCCGGCGAGGAAAAACTGCGTGAACGCCTGGGCACGTTGTATGGCGCGGTCAGCGGCTACAGTGGCCGCCCCACCCAAACGCAATTTGAACGGGCCAAAACACTCACCACCGAGCTGGATGAAGCCAAAGCTCAAGCCGCGCGCCTGCTGTCTTCCCACCTGCCCAAAATCAACCACCTGCTGGAAAAAAACCACCTGCCAGCGGTAAAACCCATGGAACGCCACGCCTGGGATAACAAAAACGGCTTCAGCAGCAGCACAGCTTCGACCCCATTCACAAGGGCGTGGCTAGGACAAAGCCGCTTGTTTTCAAGCTTGCGCAGCCTATAAAGATGAATAAAGGGCCTTCATCGAAGGCCCTTTTGCATATTAACTTGGCATCATATTAACCCGCAAAGCAAATAGTTCACTGCCAGGCTCAACAGTTATAATACCGCTTTACCCAGTCTCACCTCTGCCAATCATGCTTGAACCCTCGCACCACATTCCCTGCTCTTTGCCCGATATCGCCGCCGATGTGAAAGCCCGCTTCAGTGGCGCCTTGCAATGGGTGGGTATGACCGGCATGGAAATGCCCTTTACAGTGACAGCCGATGCCCCGGTTCCACCATCAGTGGCGCGGGTGCGTGCGGAAGTGAGTCTGGATTCGCCGGACAAACGCGGCATCCACATGTCGCGGCTCTACCTGGCCTGTGATGAAGCATTCACCCATCAGCGCATTGGCTGGCAACAATTGGCCGATGTCACCAGGCAGTTTCTCCAGTCCCATGCCGAACTGAGCCAGCAGGCCCTGATTGAAGTGGACTTTGAAGCCCTGATCCGGCGGCCGGCACTGGTCAGTGACAACAGCGGCTGGCGCGCCTATCCGGTCTCCCTGCTGGTGATGCGCTCAGGTGACGAGGTGGCGCATGTGGAACTGGGTTTTGAAGTCACTTATTCCAGTACCTGCCCCTGCTCGGCCGCCCTGGCCCGGCAGCTTATCCAGCAACAGTTCAATCAGGATTTCCCCACCGACAAAAAACTTGACAGGGAGGCCATCGTGCAGTGGCTGGGCAGTGAGGAAGGCATACTGGCCACGCCGCATTCGCAGCGTTCCACCGCCATGGTGCGGCTGGTGCTGGCCGGGCTGCCCGAAACCATTGAAATCAAGCGTTATATTGACGCCGTGGAAGACGCGCTGCAAACCGCCGTTCAGGCCGCGGTCAAGCGCGAAGACGAGCAGGCATTCGCGCTTCGCAATGGCGCCAATCTGATGTTTTGCGAGGACGCCGCGCGGCGCATTCAACACCGCCTGAATCAGGACGACTCCATTGCCGATTTCTGGCTGCGCGTGCATCATCACGAAAGCCTGCACCCGCACGATGCCACCGCTGAAACCAGCAAAGGCGTGGCCGGCGGCCTGTGATTGGTGTGAGTGAAAAACCACTGCGACAGCCTGTCATTATTCACCCGGTTTCTGTTCAGGCCACCCTGCCGCTGCGTCACAGCGTGCTGCGACCGCACGCTTCACTGGATGAGTGCCTTTTTCCCGAAGACAAAAGCCCCGATGCCAGCGTCGATGCCCGGCACTGGGCGGCTGTTTTGCCCGCCGCTCCAGAGACCGTGATTGGCTGCCTATCGGCTTACCGGCAAACCTGTCCGGTTGCCTTGCCCGTTGGCAAAACCCGCACACACTGGCGCCTGCGTGGCATGGCTGTCTTGCCTCCCTTTCAGGGCAAAGGCATCGGCAAACGACTGCTGGAAAAAGCCCTGGCTGACGTGTCAAATTCAAGCCCGGACACGCTGGTCTGGTGCAACGCGCGGGAAAGCGCGCTTGGCTTCTACCGCCAGGCCGGTTTTTCCATTCATGGCGCGCGGTTTGAAATTCCCGCTATCGGCCCGCATTTTCTGATGTGGTCAGCTGGATAACCAGCGAGCTCACTACCAACTGATGCGTCCGAAATACGTGATAACTTTTTTGGGTTAGGACCTATCGCTACCCGACAGCTAGGTTATTGTTAAACCCATCGCATTTTTACGTTAAGCATTCATTAGATAGTGTCGTCACAAGATTGCGCCCCATATGGCAATACAGCGAATATGAACCGCTGCCAGAAATGAAGCCGTATTCTTGGCATAACGTGTTGCAATTCCCCGCCAGCGTTTCAAATGAAGGAATGCATTCTCCACCAGATGCCGCAA
>WGBZ01000062.1 GCA_015494035.1 Lysobacterales bacterium
GTTTCAGTTCTTCACTGAACCGCTGCCCGTTAGCCAGCAAGCTGTTGATGCGCTGGGCATTTTCGGTGTTCAGCACTTCGCCCGTGGCATCAATGAGCTGGTTGAGCTGCCCGGTGGCCTGATTGACCTTTTGCAGCAGCACCGGAATCTGTTCATCCAGTGTTTTGGTCAGGCTATCGGTGCGTTCGTACAGCAGGTCCATCAGGGGCACGATTTTTTCCTTGTTGAGCTTCTCGAAATCCCGCGCCAGGTCGGTGATAACGGCCATCAAGTCGACCGATTCTTCCCCGGGAATTTCCGACCCCGGTGACAGAAATTGCGGGCTTTTACCAGCTTTGATGTTGATGGAGACATCGCCCAGCAGGCCGGTGGCCTGAACCACGGCCCTGGAATCGGCCGGGATTTTCCAGCCGGCGGTAACCTGATAATTGACCCGAAAACGGACCGGCACGGTTTCTTCCGGCTGCACCGAGGAAATCTGGCCAATTCGGTAACCTTCAAAATACACCGGCTTGCCGTAATCCAGCCCGGTCACGTTCTTAAAGCGGCTGTAATACGGGTCGCTGGCCGTCGGCGAACCGGTCAGGTAGACCAGTACCGCCAGGGTGATGGTGATCACCACCAGGCTGAAGAGGCCGACGATAAAATAGGTTCTATTCGATTTCATGCGTTTGTCCTTGCGATCATTGGCCACTCAGGGCGCGGGTCAGGCGCTGCAGGTATTTTTCCGGGTCCACCGATGCATTCAACGGCTTGCGCTGGATCATGGCCTGGATGATGGGATTATCGGCGTTTTTGACCTCTTCCGGCGTGCCGGTCATGAGGATTTTTCCGTCATGCAGGAAGGTGATTTTATCGGCAATGGTAAAGGCGCTGTCAAGGTCGTGGGTGACCACAATCATGGTCATGCCCATGGCTTTGCGTAATTGCAGAATCAATTCATCCAGTTCAGCCGCCAGTATCGGATCCAGACCGGCCGAAGGTTCATCAAACAGCAACAAGGCCGGGTCACGCACAATGGCCCGTGCCAGGGCCGCGCGTTTGACCATGCCACCGGAAAGCTGGGACGGGTAGTAGTCTTCATAGCCACCCAGATTCACCACTTCCAGTTTCATGCGGACAATAATCTGGATGGTTTTTTCATCCAGGTCGGTGAATTCCCGCAAGGGCAAGGCCACGTTTTCGCCCACTGTCATGTCTGAAAACAAGGCACCATTCTGAAACGAAACCCCTATTTTCCAGAGCAACTCGAGCTTTTCCAGAAACGAAATCCGGTGGATGTCCTTGCCCATCACCAGCACGCGTCCTGCCGTGGGTTCATACAAGCCGACGATGTGCCACAGCAAGGTGCTTTTACCCGAACCAGAGCCGCCCATAATGACCCGAATCTCGCCTTCTTCGATGCACAGGTCGATGCCCTTGAGAATAACCTTGTCGCCGTACTGGGTGACGAGTTTTTCCACCACCACAATTTCCCGCCGGCCGGGTTTAACAGCGGAGGTGGTCTGGTTCGTGGTTTGATTGGCAGCCTGATTCATTGGGTCAGAAAGTAACTGAAGATCATGTCAGTAATCACGATCAAGGTTATGGAAATCACCACCGCCTGGGTGGTGGCCCGGCCAACGCCTTCGGCACCGCCTTTGACCTGCAGGCCCATGGTGGCACCCACCAGGGCGATGATCACGGCAAACACCACGCTTTTGATCAGCCCCTGCATCACATCACTTAGCACCAGCACATCCAGACTGGCTTTCATGTAAGCCGCCAGGGTCATGTCCATTTTACCCACACTGAACAGGGCGCCGCCGAAAATGCCACTGATGTCCGCCAGGATAATCAGCATGGGCAGGGCCAGCACCATGGCAATCAATGGCGGCAGCACCAGAAACCGCACGGGCACAATGCCCATCACCTTGAGCGCGTCCACTTCCTGATTAACCACCTGCGAACCGATTTTGGCCGCCAGTGCCGCGCCGCTGCGACCGGCCACGATAATGCCGGTAATCAGGGGGGAAAACTCGCGCGTGACCGATTTGGCAATGGCCAGCAACACCTGCGATTCGGCACCAAAGTCACTGAGCGCGTACAGCAGCTGGATGGCCAGCATCATGCCCACCACCACGGACAGGCCATTGACGATGAAAGTGGCATTGACGCCAATCTTGCGAAATTCTTCGGCGATTTGCCACAGGTGCACCCGCTGTTTGTAGCGAGGGCCGACGATTAACCAGTAGATGGACTCGAAAAGGAGGCTGACACCGAAGCCAAAACGCTCAATGGCCTGCACCACCCGGGCCCCGAGGGCTTCAATCAGTGCGCGCATGGCCATTCAGAATAGTGAAAACCTTGTCCAGCCGAGCCAGCTCAAGAATGGAGCGAACGCGCTCACTGGGCGTCAGCAGGGCAAAGCGTTTGTGATGTTCCTGGGCAAACTGCAGGCCTTCCACCAATGCCGCAATGGCCGATGAGTCGATGTAGTCGACGTCGCTGAAATCCACCAGCACTTCCGTTACCAGGTTGAGCGCGTTAAGAATGTGCTGGCGCAGCACCGAGGAATTGGACAGGTCAATTTCACCGTGTGGCTGCAGAATAATTTGATCATCCTGGCGCTCGAAAGTGATCAGGGACTGAGTGCTTTGCATGAAAGGCTCACTGGAAAAAAGACCGCACCAGTTTAACCCGCGCTTAACACGATGTGAATAGGCGCGATGGGTTGCTTCAGGCCGGGATCAGGCCCAGTTCCTGCAGACTGATGACCATGTCATGCAAGGTTTTTTCCACCGGTGTGTAACGAATACCCAGTTCCGAAAGGCTGCGCCGGTTATCAAAAGCCAGTTCATGGCCCACGTTATTTTTGACATAGCGCGGCGTCAGACCAAACAGCCTGCCCACCAGCATCAGCAAAAACTTGGGTGCGGTCTTCCTGGGCAATTTGAAGCGCCCCGGAAAAAGCTGCTCAATGATGTGCGCCATTTCCAGCACGCTCACCACCTTGTTGACCAGAATGTAACGTCCTTTGGCTTCGGGTTTTTCCAGCCCGGCCACGTGGGCATCGGCTACATCGCGCACGTCCACCAGGGCGAATTTGAGGTCCGGCGCCCCGATGGCGAATTTTCCCGACAGCATGTTGCGCATGAACGTGATGCTTTCGGACTCGGTGGCTGGCGACAGCAAAGGCCCCATGACAAAACCCGGGTTCATGACCACCAGTTCCCACTGGTGCTGGTTTTTATACAGCTTCCAGGCTTCTTTTTCCGCCAGCACTTTGGAGTAACTGTAAGGCTGGTGACTGGCGCTGCTGGTCTGGTTGAAATGGGCCTCGGTGAATTTGTCCAGCCCCTGGTCGCGCATGTCGCGTGCATCCCCGTAAATGGCCACCACACTGGAGGTCAGCACCACTTTTTTGACCGTGCCCGAGCGCGTGGCGGCTTGCAGCACATTGCGCGTGCCCTGCAAGGCCGGTTCAATGAGGTCTTTGTGTGGGTCCTTGACCTGCAGTTTGAACGGCGAGGCCATGTGGATAACGGCATCGGCGCCCCTGACCGCTTCATCAAACGCCCCGTCGTGGAGCAAATCGGCCGCAAACGGTTGCAGCTCGCCAGGGCTGTCTTCGGCTATTTTTTGCAGGTGAGCAAACTTTGCGGTGTTATTCAAATCCCGCACGGCCAGACGCACGCGGTGCCCGTGTTCAAGCAGTTTTTTTACCACCCAGGAACCCACGTAGCCGGTGCCGCCGGTGACCATGACTGTCTGCCGGATTGCCGGCGGAATGTTGTGCTGGTCGGCATTGTTCTCGTTGTGTTCGCTATGCATGAGTGTCCCCTCTCGATGGATGGCCAGTATTAACCAGAATTAAATTGGTCACCCTACACCCGCGTGCGGCCGCTGGCAAGGGTGACCCAGCTTGGCAGAAGAGCTTTTAAGGTGGTGAGTGGCCGAAATGGCCAAAGCGGTGAATTAGTGCTGAATTACCCGTGAATTAATGGCCAGAGGAGGTGTGGTCGGCGATGATCCGCCACTGGCCATCGGGCTGTTTTTTCCAGAACAGGGTAAACAAACCGTGCGGCGCCGGTGTGTTGGCACCGGTGCCGTTCAGTTGCCAGCGCCCAAACACCGTTGCAAAATCGGACGCGGGCTGGCGCATTTCCAACAGCTCAAAGTGCAAAACACCCATGGGTTTTTTGCCTTTTTCTTTGCTTTGTCCTTTGCCTTTTTTTGCGCCGTAGTTCTTTTTATAGCGGTCCAGCGTGGCTTGCCAGCCATAGGTGACCTGATCACCGCTGGCAAAACGCAAATCCGATGTTTTCGCGTACCCTTGCATGAAACCTTCGATATCACCACGGTTCCAGGCATGCTGCTGCTGGCTCATGACCGCATGAATGGCGTTTTCATCCGGGTTAAGCTGTTGCCAGTGACTCACCAGTGTTTCCACCACATCGTCCAGGTACAGGTCACGGAAAAAATGATCCGCTCCATCAATTTCATGTCCGTGGACGCCAGACAAAGCCGGGGCTGCGTCCAGTTCTGACAAACGGATGACGCCTGCCGAGCTGTCTTCACTGCCCACAAACACGTCCACAGGCACATGAACGGCTTTCAAGGCTCCCATCAGGCTGGTGTGGCCATTGCGCCGGTAGGATTCACGACTGGCCTGACTAACCTGCGGCGCTGCGGCACAATGCAGAAAGGGTTTCGCTGGTGACTCTGACTTGGTGTGTTTGTCTGCATCAGTGGGGTGGGTATGGGTTTTTTCCTGCGTGGTCGTTGGTCGATTGGCTATGGGCGCCAGCAGCGCCAGCGCCACCACTGCCGGGTCGTGCCGTTTCGCCTGGTACTGCGCCACCTGCAGGCCGCCGCGTGAATGGCCCAGCAGAATCAGTTGGTGACGGCCCTGTTGCTTGAGCCACTCCGACCAGGCGGCAATTTCCTGCTCGGCGTCTTCGTGACGATGTGTCTGGGGAGCGTCACAAGGCATGAAACCGTGGCGGTTGTCGCGATTCAGCGTGAGGTTGACAGCCAGCGAGTCGTAACCGTTTTCCTTTAACAGCTCCTGGGTTTGCTGGATCAGCTCCATGTCCTTGTGGCCCATGGTGCCATGCACGATCAGCACCGCGGGCTTGTCGGCGCCACCCGGGGTGCTTTCCCAATCAGCATTGGCCGTGTATTTACCCACAGGCAGGGTGACTTCGGTGGCTGTAACACCGAAGGACAGCAACACGCTCAGCAAAGTCAAAACCCGGTCGTGCCTGCGCCAAAGTGTCATCAGAAATGCAAGGTACGGAAAGCGATGGGATAACCGCTGTCTTTCCAGGCGGTGAAACCGCCAGCGATGGAAATGGGCTGGGCAAACCCCATGTCCTTGAGGGTTTTGGCCGCCAGTGCGGAGCGATTGCCACTGCGGCAGTACACATAGATGGGGTCTGAAGGGTTCCAGCCCAGCTGATCCACCAGATTCCAGATCTGGAATTCCAGCATGCCACGGGGTATCCAGGTGGACTTGGGAATCACGCCCTGCTCCACTTCCTCATGCTCACGCACATCCAGCACATGAATATGCGGATCGGCAGCCAGCAGGGTGGACAATTCATTAACCGACACTTCGCCCACTTCTTGCAGGGCTTCGATGACCATTTCCTGGGGAGTTTTCATTGAGTATTCCTTTCTGTTACGAATTTTTCACTGTCTGGCTGCCTGAAAACCTGGGCGTGTACGAAAAATACCGCTTAAGCCGGAGGATTGGCAGCCATTATTTGGCTCTTTTGCTGGTTGCGTCTGATTTGATGTCAGCAGATTTTTCGCCTCCACCCGGAGCAGTTTTTTTAGGGCCGC
Organism: Lysobacterales bacterium; assembly: GCA_015494035.1. GTDB lineage: Bacteria > Pseudomonadota > Gammaproteobacteria > Xanthomonadales > Marinicellaceae > S144-45. Next base: position 5,830 of record WGBZ01000062.1, read on the forward strand.
TGTCAGAAGTGGGGCAATACAGGTCACTCAGTACTGAAATAATGCGGGTGGTGTCATGCTGGGCCAGGGAGTAATAAATCACCTGCGACTCGCGCCGGGTTTTCACCAGTCCCTGCTTGCGCAAGGTGGCCAGGTGCTGGCTGAGCGCCGACTGGCTCAGGCCAATTTGCCGATGCAGTTCTGTGACGGAATGTTCCCGTTCTTCCAGCGCGCAGAGGATCATGAGGCGCGATTCGCTGGCCAGGGTTTTGAGCATGCGCGCCGCTTGCGTGGCGTTTTCCTTCAATTCCTGAAACGGATGCGGCGTTTTGGAACAGTTGTTGCCTTGGGACATGATGTGACTCCAGCCAAACCGCTTTCCCGCTATGAGAAAGTGCGTTTGACCCAGCTTTTCTGGTTAAATGCGACGGCATTATATGCAATGCCGCTAAATTAGAAAAGCATAACACACCCCTGACCTCTCCCCAAGGCAGTCCCTGTTTTTTAAGCCGCTGATCCAGACTCAGGTTTGACCGCCATCAATTTTGGCCCAGTGGTTTCTTAGATAGTGTCGTCACAAGATTGCGCCCCATATGGCAATACAGCGAATATGAACCGCTGCCAGAAATGAAGCCGTATTCTTGGCATAACGTGTTGCAATTCCCCGCCAGCGTTTCAAATGAAGGAATGCATTCTCCACCAGATGCCGCAA
>WGBZ01000063.1 GCA_015494035.1 Lysobacterales bacterium
CAGTGTGCTGCTGCAATGGCACCAGCAAGACCCGGTGGATGACATTGAACGCACCCGCAATGACGTGGTGTTCAGCTTCCAGGGCAACCGCAACCCGTTTATTGACCACCCCGAATGGGTGGCCTGCCTGTATGAGAATAATTGCCCGGCAGGCAGCGACCTGATTTTTGCCAATGGCTTTGAGTGATCTGGCCGCAATAGCAGCCAGTTTTAGACTTTACGTCCGGCATCCGGGTGGCTAATGGCGTCTTCGGTCACCAGATCCCAGGGCAGCCCCTGGTTGCGATAAATGCGTTTGTGCTGCTTCGGGTAGTCGGCCACGTCATGTGCCAGTCGCTGCCCGGCCACCAGGCAACGCAACGGCTCGGCCCCGGTATTGACCAGCGTGTGGGCCGGGCCACCGGCCGCATAACCCAGAAAATCACCGGCTTTGACCGAAAACGACTGGCCATCGATGATGGCCGTGGCCGTGCCTGACAACACATACACGCATTCATCTTCAAAATAATGCCGGTGGTATTCGGTGCTCTCGCACCCCGGCGGCACTTCAATCAGGTGGAAGCCCAGGCCGGTCATGCCACATAAATCGCCCAGGGACTTGTTAATCCGGCGCGCATTGGGGTTAAGAAAATGGGTCTTGTCCAGACCCGGCATGGCGGCAATTTCTTCGGCGGTCAGCAGGCATTTGGTCATGGCGTTTCTCCTCGGTTAGCTCTTTTGGGTGAGTTTCCCTTGGGAAGCTCTGATCGAATCGTGACACGGCATCTTGTGGCGTAAAATTGTCCATTTTCTGTGTTGCAAACCTTCGCAATAGCCCGGCTATTACGTGTGGTTTGCGCCTTGAACTGAACAATTTTTCACACGCAATCTGCTCGCGCCAGATTCAATCAGAGCTTCCCTTGATTTAAACCAAGCACGGTGCGTCACCTTAGGCTGGCCATTCTACGCCGACCGGTTCAGGCGATCGCTGCGGGGAATAACGGTTTCCGGCAACAAACTCACCGGGGAATGGTTCCAGCAGGCAATGCCACGTTCTCGACAGATGCGGGCAAACAGGCGCATGGCCGGCAAAATGCGGCGCGGATAGGCCTGGTCAAGCCGACTTTTCAGGCGCGTCTGTCCGGTTTCATTAAAACGCGGCTGCTGTGCGTTGCCAATATCAAAACCCACCATGTTGATGTCCCTGGCGCCAGCGTAGACGGCCAGCTGGCAAGCTGCGTACATGACCGTGCGCGCGTCCACAAAGCCACGTGGCAAATCCAGACTGAAAGCCGCCTGCGGCGCGGCCGGATCATCCAGCACAAAACCACTGCCCAGCTGATTCCAGCCCCGTCGCGGGCGGGCATAGGGCCGCAAGGCATTTTCCAGCACATACCACGGTTTGTCAGCAAAAAAATCCGGCTGCCAATCGCACACAGCGCGAATCACTGCCGGGGTAAAAAAACAGGGTGTGCCAGCGGGAATGTTTTCCAGCCACTGGCCGCGATCGCGCACGAAGCGGTAATCCACGATCACCACCGCCTCAGGCCGGATATCATGGCTGTCAATCAATGACAAGGCCCCGTTGAGTAACACCACACGCCCATCGGCCAGCTTGTGCAGGGCCTGTTCGCGCATGGAAGGGCCGCTACCCACCAGGTAACACGGTTCAGGACCTGCCCAGGCCGAATTCACCTCAGCCAGATTGGCCGAGCAGCCAAGGGTAAGTCCCCGATATTGACCCGTCCAGGTCACTCCATCGCCAGCCTCATGCCGCTGCATTTGCAGTTCCGGCCACACTTCCAGCATGTGCCACAGGGGCTTGGGCGTGACGAGCTTGCGGCCAAAGGTGGTGGCCGAACGCCATAAACCCCGGCGTTGAAGGACTGACATATCAGGCGAACAACTCGGTGCTGAGGTAACGGTCACCGCGGTCACAGACTATGCTGACAATCACTGCGTTTTCCACGGTTTTTTCCACCTGCAGAGCAGCCCACAGGGCACCGCCTGATGATGGCCCGGCCATGATGCCCTCCTGCCTGGCCAGCGCACGTGTGGTGGCCACCGCATCGTTTTCGTTCACATCAATGGTGCGGTCAACCCGGGCCGGGTCAAAAATCTTCGGCAGGTATTCAGGTGGCCAGCGGCGAATGCCAGGGATGCGCGAATCCCCATCGGGCTGCACGCCAATAATCTCAATGGCCGGGTTTTGCCGCTTGAGAAAGCAGGAAGTGCCCATGATGGTGCCGGTGGTGCCCATGGCGCTGACAAAGTGAGTCACCCGGCCTTCGGTGTCGCGCCAGATTTCCTGGCCGGTGGATTCATAATGGGCCAGCGGGTTGTCCTGGTTGGCAAACTGGTTCAGCTGCACGCCTTCGCCGGCATCCTGCATTTTCTGCGCCAGATCCCGCGCCGCTTCCATGCCGCCGGCCTCGTCCACCAGGATAATTTCCGCACCATAGGCTTTCATGGCATTGCGGCGTTCCACCGAAGCGTTTTCCGGCATGATCAGAATAACCCGATAGCCTTTCAGCGCGCCGATCATAGCCAGGGCAATGCCGGTGTTGCCGCTGGTGGCTTCAATCAGGGTGTCACCGGGTTTGATGAGGCCCCGTTGTTCGCCATGGCTGACCATGGACAAGGCCGGCCGATCCTTGACCGAGCCGGCCGGGTTGTTACCTTCCAGCTTGGCCAGAATCACGTTGTTGCGCTCATCAGGGCACAGCCGTTGCAGTCGAATCAACGGCGTGTTGCCAATGCAGTTTTCCAGGGTGGGGCAAATTTTCATGGCATATTTTCAGCGCGTCGTTTTGAGGTGCTTCATTGAAGCCAGCGAATCTTGATAGTAGGGATATTTTCTTGATACAGCAAGCATTTGCACGAAATGATGAACCGTTCCCGTATAGACGGATTGATGCCAGATCACTGCACAAGCGGCTGCCGGCAAACCCGCCACAAAAGCCACCGTGCTCACGCCTTTTTACTTCTGGCGACAGGACCCTCGGCATCCGCTTGCATGCGGGCCTGATGCCGGGCCTTCACCTGGTGCAGAAACGCTTGGCGTTTGCTGTCAATCTGGACGGCGTTTTCATCAAGCAGCACCAACTGTGGAAAGCATTCACGCAGCAAGGCCACAAACAGGCCATCGGCCGTTTCAGCCTCCTGGCCACTGGCGGTAAATACCGGTGTGCTACCCACGCCGCAACTGGGTGACCGGCTTTTCAGCACGCAGCCATCAAGGGCCTGCCAGCGGCTTTTGTGTCGCTCGAACCACTGCCGCATGGTCTGGCTCAATTCGATTTCGGGCTGGTCCACCTGCCGCAAGCCCAGGCCACGGGGTGAATGCCAGACTTCAATGGGTGGCCGCGGCACCGGCAGGCCCATGCCCACTTCCGGGCACACGGGAACCAGTTCGCAGTGTTCCGCCAGCGATTGCAGGTCAGTGCAGTTCTTGTCCTTGCCATCATAACGAACCGGCTGACCCAGCAGGCAGGCACTGACGGCAATGCGTGGCTTTGAGGCAGCCGCCGACTCTGGCTTATCTGGCGTTTTCATTTGACGTTTTATGGGCTTTGTGTGGCATGGGGGCGCACCGGGGGAAAAACCTGGCTCAATGGCTTCGACAATTCGTTGGAGTACACCACCCGCACGTGATCGCGGGTGAGCTGCCGGGGTTCGCGCACCCCGCAGGAGTGCGCGATGGTGCCAACACCATGAATCATGTGCCGGGCAAAATTGGCCACGCGCGTGGCTTTGTCTTCCACCACCAGCCCCCGCTGCAAATCCGGGTCGTGGGTGGTGACGCCGGTGGGGCAGGTGTTTTTGTTGCATTTCATGGCCTGAATACAGCCCAGCGAAAACATGAAGCCACGCGCGTTATTGATAAAATCCGCCCCCGCGCACAAAGCCCAGGCCACATCCCCGGGCGTGATCAGTTTGCCGGAGGCAATCACGCGCACGCGATCGGCCAGTCCGTATTCATCGCGAATGTTCACCAGCACCGGCAGGCCTTCGCGAATGGAGACGCCCACGTCATCCATCAACGGCATAGGGGCCGCACCCGAGCCGCCTTCGCCGCCATCCAGGGTAATAAAATCCGGCGCCGATGCCAGACCCCGGCGGGTGACCTCGGTAAACAGGTCGCGTAACCATTGCTCATCGCCCATAACCATTTTGAAACCCACCGGCACGCCGCTGATTTCGCGCACGGTGTGAATAAAATCCAGCAACTCCGCCGGATTGCCGATTTCCGGATGGCGATTGGGGCTGATGGAGTCCCGATGCGGCGGTATGCCGCGAATTTGCGCGATTTCCTCGGTGACCTTGACCGCCGGCAAAATGCCGCCTTTACCGGGCTTGGCCCCTTGTGCCAGTTTCACTTCAATCATCTTCACCGTTGGCATCCGGCCAATTTCAGCCAGGCGTTTTTCATCCAGCTTGCCATCGGGCGTGCGCACGCCATACTTGGCCGTGCCAATCTGAAACACCAGATCACAACCGCCTTCCAGGTGATACGGAGAAATACCGCCTTCGCCGGTGTTCAACCAGATGCCCGCCTGCGCCGCACCGCGCGACAGTGCCCGCACCGCCGGCCTAGACAGGGCACCAAAACTCATGCCGGAAATGTTGAAAAAACTGGGCGCGGCATAGGGTTGGCGGGCATAAGGGCCAATCAAGAGCGGTTCGGGCTCGGCGATGTCCTTGCGCATCAGCGGAAAAGCCGCGTTCAGAAAGGTCACTGCCCCGCGCCGGTTCGGGTCCTTGGTGCTGCCAAAAGCCACCGTGTCGCTTTTGTCCTTGGCCGCGCGGTAAACCCAGCTACGTTGTTCGCGGTTGAAGGGCAGTTCCTCGCGATCCATGGCAAAAAAGTACTGCCGAAAAAAGGCCCCCAGATGTTCAAACAGGTAGCGGAAACGCCCGATGACCGGGTAGTTGCGCCGAACTGCGTGTGTCTTCTGGGTTATGTCAATCACATACAGCACGAGAACCGCCAGCACGGCCAGCCCCAGCAAAAAAACAAACAGGTAAGCCAGCCACTGCACCACAGTCATCGCAAAGCCATTATTCATTGAATTCCCCTTTTCGTTGGTTCCACAGGCAGCCGCTTTACACGCCAACAGCAGGCAAGGGCATTGCAGCCACTGCGGCCAACCCTGTGACCGGTTCAAGCGCGACGGGCTTGCAAAGGTTCCCTTGCTGCCCGCAAGCGGCTAGAATAAAGCGCACAGTCATCTTATCAAACGGAGAACAACCATGGCCTTTGAATTACCACCCCTTCCTTACGACTACAACGCGCTGGAACCACACATTTCCGAGGAAACCCTGCATTACCATCACGACAAACACCACGCGGCGTATGTTAATAACCTCAATAATCTGATCAAGGACACCCCACTGGAACAGATGGGCCTGGAAGACATCATCAAGGTTTCCGGCGGCGCGGTGTTCAATAACGCCGCCCAAACCTGGAACCACACCTTTTATTTCAACTGCTTGTCACCAGCCGGTGGTGGCGTGCCTGGCGGTGCCTTGCTGGAAGCCATTGACGCCAAATGGGGCACCTTTGAAAACTTCAAGAAAGCCTTTTCCGCCAACAGCATTGGCTTGTTTGGTTCCGGTTGGGGCTGGCTGGTGGTAGACGATTCCGGTTGCCTGGAACTGATCCAGACCAGCAATGCCGATACGCCACTGACCCAGGCTGGCATTACCCCGTTGCTGACCTGCGATGTGTGGGAACACGCCTACTACATTGACGCTCGTAACAACCGCGCCCAGTACCTGGACGCCTTCTGGCACGTGGTGAACTGGACCTTCGTTATCCAGCAATACGCAAAAGCCACGGGCAAGGAATAAACTCACTGCCAGCCAGAGGCTGGTCTGCATGACACCAAAACGCCGGCATTGCCGGCGTTTTGGTGTCTGTGGCATAAGCCGTCAAGGAGCCTTGCCTGTCTTTTCCCCAGGGAAGCTATTGTGAAGGTTTGCAACGCAGAATTGGACGATTTTACGCCGCAAGATGCCGTGTCACGATTTGATCAGAGGTTCCCTTATTCAAAGCCGTGTTTGAAAATCAGGTCGGTGCCGGTGGTGTGGCAGGCCGGACCCCAACCGCTGATACGGACATCATCCACACTCCAGCCGTCACGCGTCACGCTGCCATCGGTTTTGAGGCGGAAGCGAATTTTGACGTTGGCTTGACCGGCATAGACCGATAGGTCTGCTGTCTGCGACTGCCAGCTGGCTTGGCCATCACACTGATAAAGGGTTTGCCAGCTGTTACCGCCATCGCTGGATGCTTCCACATAGCCATAATCGTAGCCTGATTCGGTATCGCACTGATGCATGAAATGCAGCGTGGGTGCATTGACCTGGGACAGGTCAAGCCCGATGCTACTCAGGCTGATGTCCAGATTATTGGCGTAATTGCCGCCGGGGCTGTCTGTCCAGGCGTGGGTCGGGCTACCGCCGGTCTGGGCCACCAGCGCCCAGGGCGCATCGGCTTGCCAGTTAGCTGTGCCGTTTTCCATGTTATCGCTGAACACGTCACAGTAGGGTTCCAGCGCCACATTGCGGGTGACCGTCTGTCCGGTCAGGGTGGTCACCCCCGGGACAAGCGCATCGACATAGCCTGTGGCTGTCACCTGCAGATCGCGAGTGCCGGCCAGGGTTTGCAATTGGTAGCTGCCGTCACTGGCTGTGCTGGCCTGAACGGTGCCATAGGTGACGGCGGCCTGATTGATGCCGGCCCCGGTGACCGCGTCGGAGACCTGCCCCTGCAGCGTGGCGGCATCGGCCGGGTCCAGCACAGTGAGCAAGGCGCCGTAGGGCACGCCGGTTTTGCCACTGGCATCGGTGACTGTCACCAGCAGCTGGTATTCGCCCGTGGTCATGCCGGTGGTGTCGATGCTACCGGTAAAGGCTTCGCTCGTGCTGTCAAAGCTGCCATCCACGGCCGCCAAAGGCTGTGAGGTACTTCCCGCAACCCAGGGCAGTTCGCCCATATACAGCTTGACGGACTGAATGTTTTGCGCGGTCTGAGTGCCATTGTTGGCATTGCTGAAATGGGTGTCAGTGGCCGTGCCGGTGATCGTGACGCTTTGCCCAGGTGCAACCATGCTGCTGGACAGGGTCAGGTTTTCCACATCGGGCCCGGAACCGGTTTGGTAGGGCATGCGAGCGGACTTGGCCGCATAAATCAGGGCCGGCAGGTTGTCCGGCACAATGGTGTTTTCAAATGTGCTGCAGTCCTGAAAGAAGGCCGTGCCCAACTCAAAGGTGTAGGCGGCCACGCCCAGTTCCCCGTAGGCAAAATCGTCCGAGGCACCGGCGGCAGGATACAGGGCATTGGACTGCTCGGGTGTGTATTGATTGAACCAGGCCAGTTTGCGCCCCAAGGCTTCTATTTCCGGCTCGTTGGGGGCATTACTGGTGTCATCAAAGCCGTAAGGCCACAGCACCAGTTCCGAATAACTGTGGATATCCAGGTACACGCCGGTGGTGTCCGGCGGCGCCGGGTCGTTCAAACCGGGGCCGCGTTGATCTGGCAAAATGCTGCGCACATAGGTTTCGATGGCATCGGTTTCCGGCTCGGAGGCCGCAAAGGCGCCACGGAAGGTATCGCTACACTGGTCGGTGGAAGCGCCCTGCCCGCCCCACTGAAAGCTGAAATTGCGATTCATGTCCGCCCCCCGGCTGCTGCTGGTGGCCCCGCAATAATTCTGGTTGGTGTTCTTGCGCCACCACACGCCGGGTTCAGCCTGCTTGCGGCCATCGGGATTGCCCTGCAGCAACAGGTGAATTTCATGGTGATCTACCAGCCAGCGAATGTCGCCGTCAGTGGCATAATGGCTCAGCAGGTATTCGGCAAAACGGGTCACCAGTTCCGCCGGCGCCATTTCCCGCGCGTGAATGGAACCCATGGCGTAAAGCACCGGTTTAACGCCGGCGATGTTCTGATTGCTGATCTTGATAACGCGCAGGTCATAGCCATTGCCATTGCCCAGGTTAATTTTTTCCCAGGTATCGCCAATATCCACCGACTGGGCCAGGTTCGGGTAAGTGGCAACCAGGTTGTCCAGCGTGGCAAAGGTTTCTTCCACCGTTCGGTAGCAACTCAGCCCGGGAACGCTTTTGCCGCCGGCCCGGTACACTTTGGGTGAATGAAAGGCTTTTTGGGTTTGCTTCACATCAACAGCCACCTTCAGACCCAGGTCGAGGATGCGTTGATAGTCCGCCAGGCTGTGGATTTCCATCACGGCAAAATGCTGCGACCGGTTCACTGTCCATGGCTCGGAGATTTGCGCCAGTTCGCGCACCGCGGACACGTCGTCAAAATACACCCGCACCACCCAGGGCGGCGCGCTTTTGGGCAAGGCCGTAGCCGGCGCAACCGGTACGGCATGAGCGACCCCTGCCAAAAACAGCATCATGAACACAAAGGGGGCAACGTATCGGGTGACAAGGTGGTAAAACGGGAAGCGGAAGTCACGTGCAGATAGGGATAAACAAGGGGTCATGGAGTTTCCTCTTTTTGATTTCGGGGTCTCTTGTTATTCTTGATGAACAAATTTTACCCAAAGCAATCGTAAACGAAGGTGAAATGACAATTCTGTATGCGTTTTCTGCGGCCTCCGGCACAGAAAGCCGGCCTAGCTGGAAAAAGGAGGAAGGAAATAGGGCTTAATTGGCTCGGTAGCTACTCAAAAGTGATTACATTGTCAGTGACGCGCTGCTTTTCATCCATGCCACCGAGCAGCACAAACACCTGCCCATTCCAGGGCAATCCGCGAAAATCCATGACCGGCGTGATCTTCCCCGTTTCTCTCTGCCATTGCTTGTTTGCCGGAGAATACCGAAGCACTTCTGCTACCGGTTGCGCCGGTTGGCCGTTATAGCCTATGCCATCGTAGTTGTAGGCCGTTTCACTGCCCGCGGCAAAAACAAACACACCCGCCGCTGCGGTGGCTGCCATGCGGTAACGCCCGGGGTTGGGTGGATGGGGGATCGTTTGCCAGTCAATGTTGGCCGGGTTGTCGGCCGCAATTGTTCCCAGCAGGCACACCGGTGACATGACAAAGTCCTTGATCACCCGGTTTCCCACGGTTTTTTTGATCACTTTGACGCCGTCACAGACCACCAGCCGGTTTTCCCAGAGGCCACCGGCATGGCCGAACACGGCCGGAGCCGGGTACGGCGTGGCTTCAAACCAGCGTTTGCCCTGCGTGTCGTAAACCTGAACCCGATTCACGTTATCCGTGTCATGCCAACCACTGATCAGGTACAGGTAGCGGTTCTGATAGACCAAAGCCACGGTGTCGTCCACCGCCACGGGCATGTGGGTTTCCAGCCTGAACTTGTCGGACCCGGCCTCCAGGGCATAGATTTCCGGGGTGGATTTTTCCTCCCCGGCCGCGTTAACGGTATAACCGCCGATCACGTAAATAGTCTGCCCCACGGTGGCTGCCGTGGCGGCCAGCACCGGTTGCATGCGCGGATGCGGTGGAATTTCTCGCCACTGGCCCCGTGACCAGCACCAGTGACGGTTGCGGATGGCGCGCCAGTCTTTTCCCGGCCCCAGCCCGTAAAACATGCAATAGGTATCCTCGCCCTGATGTTTCACAAACGCACTGGCGTGATTGGTGGACGGCACCGGTAAATGCGTAGGAACAGCCTGGCTGCCTTGTGGCTCAAGTTGTATTTGGCCGTGGCAACCACCCAATAGCGCAATCAAAAACAACCACGGCAGCACATGCCCGGGCAGAAAGCGGGTGATCGCTTTCACGCCGCACCTTCATTCGACACCTTCACAAAAGCCAATACCTGTTCCGGCTCAAAGGGAAAAGCCAGTTCCTGGCCAGTGATCGTATCGGCAATAACCGGCACTTGCAGGTCGTATTGCTGTTTCAACCGCACATCAGTATCAATATCCACTTCCCTGAATTCCACCGCGGCGGCGCGCAACAGATTGGCGGCGTATTCACACAAAGGGCAGTCGCTTCTGCTATACAATATCCAACGCATTTGAATGCCTTTATTCGGTACCAGAAAAAAATATTAACCCGGCAACCAAATATATGGCTCTCAGCGCTTCAAACGAGACGCGTATCAAGACGCGGCTTGCAGGCAATGGCAAGGCCCTTGCCAAAAACCGCAACACAGAGACGCGTCCTGTTTGAAGTGCCTAGGGAGGCTCTGATTGAATCTGGACGAAGCAGATTATGCCGGAAATGTTCGAGAACAAGGCGAAGTTCGCAGCAAATAGCGAGCTATTGGCAAGGACTTCAACGCAGTTATCGGAC
>WGBZ01000064.1 GCA_015494035.1 Lysobacterales bacterium
CCTGATCGAATCTGGACGAAGCAGCTTATGCCGGAAATGTCCGAGAACAAGGCGAAGTTCGTGGCCAATAGCGGGCTATTGGCAAGGACTTCAACGCAGTTATCGGACATTTCAGGTGTGAGAAGCGAGTTCACGATTTGATCAGGGCTTCCCTTAAACTGAACAATTTTGCACGCCAATCTGCTCGCGCCAGATTCAATCAGCGCTTCCTAAATGAACTGTGCGAAAATAGGCCTTTGTTCTGGAGCACCGTGACATGATTGCCCTGATTCAACGGGTGCGCAGCGCCTGGGTCGAAACCGGACAAGAGCGCATCGCCGACATCGGGCCGGGCTTGCTGGCCTTCATCGGCGTGGAAAAGGCCGACCAACCCGCACAGGCCCACAAGCTGCTGCAGCGGCTGATCAACTATCGGATTTTTGCGGATGAAGAAGGCCGCATGAACCGTTCCCTGCAAGACACTGGCGGCCAATTGCTACTGGTGCCGCAATTTACCCTGGTGGCCGACACCCGCAAAGGCACCCGCCCGGGCTTTTCCCGTGGCGCCGACCCGGAAACCGGCCGGCGACTGTTTGATGAACTGCTGGCCGGCGCCCGGGCCGCCTTGCCTGAGGCCGGCCGGGTTCAGTCCGGTCACTTTGGCGCCGACATGCAAGTGGGCCTGATCAATGACGGCCCGGTGACTTTCCACTTGCAGCAATAGCAGGACAGCCATCGCCACACAATAAAACGGTGATTTTTTATCACCCCAGCCTGAATCACGTCCAAATGGCGGCTTGACCCCAAATTATTAACCCGGCAACTAAATATATGGCTCTCAGCGCTTTTCAGCCACAGCGCATGGCGCCTGGATGGTTTAAAATACGCCGCAAACGAATTGAGTAAAAAACCACCTGATCAGGAGAGCCACGTGAAAACCTTGATTACCGAATTGCTGGGCACCAGCCCGGTTGCGCCACTGCAAAAACACATCAAAACCGTTTACGAATGCGCCTGCCGACTGCCAAAGCTGGTGCGAGCCGCCAATCAGGGCGACTGGGACACCGCGAAAAAACTGCACGAGGAGATCGCACAGCTGGAAAACGAGGCCGACCGGCTCAAGTTCCAGATCCGCTCCAACCTGCCCAAAAGCCTGTTTATGCCCGTGCCCCGTCAGGACTTGCTGGAACTGGTGCTGGTGCAGGACAAGATTGCAAACATCACGCGCGATGTTTCCGGCATTATCATCGGCCGCAAAATGCGTTTCCCCGAAGACATACGCGATGACTACCAGGCCTTCGTGGACCTGTGCGTCGAGGCCGTTGGCCAGGCCGTGCAAAGCGTCAACGAGCTGGACGAACTGTACGAAACCGGTTTCCGGGGCGCGGAAGTTGAGCTGGTGGAAAAAATGATCCGTAAACTGGACGAAACCGAAACCAAAACCGACCGACTGCAATCCCAGATCCGTCGCAAACTGTTTGCCATTGAAGACGACCTGCCCCCGGTTCACGTGATGTTTCTGTACATCGTCATCGAAAAAACCGGCGGCATTGCCGACATGGCCGAACGCGTTGGCCGTCGCCTTGAGCTGTTGCTGGCCAAATAAGACCCAAATCCCCGCATTCAACAGGACATCATCATGGAATATCAAACCATTTACCTGATTCTGGCTGGCATTTTCGGCTTTTTCATGGCCTGGGGCATCGGCGCCAATGACGTGGCCAACGCCATGGCCACCTCCGTCGGCTCCAAAGCGCTGACCATCAAACAGGCCATCCTCATTGCCGCCATCTTTGAATTTGCCGGTGCGGTGCTGGCCGGCGGCGAAGTCACCTCCACCATTCGCAAGGGCATTGTGGACACCAGCAGCATCAGCCACCAGCCAGAACTGCTGATTTACGGCATGCTGGCCTCGTTGCTGGCCGCCGGCATCTGGTTGTTGATTGCCTCACGCAAGGGCTGGCCGGTTTCCACCACCCATTCCATTGTTGGCGCGGTAGTGGGTTTTGCCGCTGTGGGCCTGGGGCTGGATGCGGTGAAGTGGAGCAAAGTGGGCAGCATCGTCATGAGCTGGGTGGTTTCTCCCCTGTTGGCCGGCCTGATCGCTTTTCTGATTTTCCAGAGTGTGCAGTACCTGATTCTGCGCCAGAAAGACCCACTGGCCAAAGCCAAGAAATGGGTGCCCATGTACATGTTTTTCACGGCTTTTATCCTGACCCTGGTCACCATTAAAAAGGGCCTCAAGCACGTGGGGCTGCACATCAGCACCAACGAGTCCTACCTTTACGCCCTGGGCATTGGTCTGCTGGTGGCCATAGTCGGTGCGCTGGTGATTGCGCGCATCCAGCCCGACCCGGAAAAGGACAAGGACTTTCATTTCTACACCGTGGAAAAGGTTTTTGCCGTGTTGATGATTGTGACCGCCAGCGGCCTGGCCTTCGCCCACGGTTCCAATGACGTGGCCAATGCCGTGGGCCCGCTGGCTGCGGTGGTTTCCACCGCCAAGACCGGCCTGATTAACTCCAAATCGCCGCTGGAAACCTGGATTCTGTTTCTGGGCGGCATCGGTATCGTCATCGGCCTGGCCACCTATGGCCGGCGAGTCATAGCCACGGTGGGCGAAAAAATCACCCACCTGACACCCAGCCGCGGTTTCGCCGCCGAACTGGCCGCCTCCAGCACCATTGTGGTGGCCTCGGCCACCGGCCTGCCCATTTCCACCACCCACACCCTGGTGGGGGCGGTGCTTGGTGTGGGCATGGCCCGCGGCCTGAGCGCCATTAACCTGAACGTGGTGCGCGGTATTTTCACCTCCTGGCTGGTCACCATTCCTGCCGGGGCAGCCCTGTCAGTACTGTTCTTCTATATCCTCAAGGCCATATTCCAGCACTGACTCATCACCGGAACCACCGACCCTTCCGCGTCACCACTAGCGCCTAAGTGACGTGGAAGGTCACTTTCCACCTACAAAAACCCTCCCGGAACACGCCTTGGGAAGGTTTTTGTCTTTTTATTTCATTTAACCGGACGTGCGTGACTTCTGGCAGGGGTAAAAACCGACTCAAGGCCTATAATAAAATCCTGGGCTAAGGGATGGGTGTGCTGACTTGAGACACAATACGCATGCACCAACAACTGATCTTATTGCGACATGGGCAGGCCACTTTCGAGGCCAGCAGCGATTACCTGCGGCCACTGACTGAAGCCGGTCGGGAAAGCGTGCGGCGCACTGCCGAACACCTGCAAGCGCGCCAAATGCGTGGTCATCCCGTTATTCTCAGTTCCGATACCCTGCGCACCCGGCAAAGCGCCGAAATCCTGGCCCACCATTGTCAGATTCCCACCGAGCGCATTCACACCGACCCGGAACTCTATGGCGCCACGCCCGGCTTGTGGCTGAAAAAAATTCCCGAGTTTTTGAAACGCACGCCCGCTAAGGTGCTGGTCTGCATTGGCCATAACCCGACCATGAGCCAGTTAATGGCCATCCTCACCGGACAAACCACCCACATGCGGGCCGGGGCCGCGGCGCTCATCGATACGCAGTGGCAGGGCAGCGAAGTGGTCTTGCCAGGCACCTTAGTGGATTATTTCGATCCAAATCAGGGATAAAATACGCCATAATAGCCACAGCAACGCGGTGACCGCGGCCTTGCTACTATGTGTTCCCGCGATAAAACCTGCAGATCAAGGAAAAACGGCATGGCATACCCCAATCAAAACCCCTTCATGGACTTTATCCAGCGCATTCCTCCGGTCACGCGCAACCTGCTGTTCGGCATGGTGGCGGTGTTTCTGGCTCAACAGGTCAATGAGTTCTTCGTCATCAAAAATTTTGCCCTGTGGCCCATTGGGACGCCCTATTTCCGGCCCTGGCAATTAATCACTTATGCCTTTGTGCACGCCAATTTCACCCACCTGCTGTTTAACGGCTTTGCCATCTGGATGTTTGGCACGCCACTGGAGCAATACTGGGGTTCCAAACGCTACGCCACCTACGTGCTGGCCTGCATCATTGGCGCGGCGCTGCTGCACCTGATCCTCACCTATGTCATGACCGGCGGGGGCATTCCCATCCCCACCATTGGCATTTCCGGCGCGGTTTACGGCCTGTTGCTGGCCTTTGGCATGATGTGGCCCGAGCAGCGTATTTTGCTGCTGATTCCGCCAGTGCCCATTAAAGCCAAATACTTCGTGATGATCTATGCGCTGCTGGTGTTGTGGTCGAGCTTTTCCGGTTATGGCAGCGCCGGCATCGCCCATTTCGCACACCTGGGTGGCATGGTCACCGGCTTTTTGCTGATCCAGTACTGGCGCGGCAAACCGCCTTTCCGCTTTAAGTAGGATCCCAGGGAAGCTCTGATTGAATCTGGACGAAGCAGATCGTGCCTGAAATGGTCGAGAACAAGGCGAAGTTCGCAACCAATAGCTCAGGCTATTGGCAAGGACTTCAACGCAGTTATCGGACATTTCAGGTGGGAGAAGCGAGTTCATGATTCGATCAGCGCTTCCCTAATCCTGGCGTTGTCGCCAGTAACGTTCAGTGGCTTGCTGCCTGAGGGCCTGAAACTGCCCGTCAGTCGCCAGTGCCGCATCCACCGCATCGGTGGGCAGTGGCTGGCGTGAATCCACGCCCAGAAAGTGAAACAAGCCCCATAAATTTTCAGGCCGATGGCGCAGGATTTCTCCCGAATACAGCGGCAATTCATCCGGTGCCAGGCGCGCTCCATCGGGCCAGAGGTGAAACACCAGCCAGTGACCGCTGTCATCGGGCTTCTTCATTATCAGGGCTTCCACGTGGCCACGGTTGGTGCTGGCCAGCACCGGCCATTCCGCCCCGCCAGGTTTCTTCTGCCCCGCCTCGGGCGGTTCGCCCGCTTTCGCCGGGCGCTCGTTCTCACTGCCGCCTTCACTGCTACCGTGGCTGCTGCCTTCGCTGTCGGGCCCCTTGGCCGAAAGGGCACTTAACAGGCCGCCCCAGGTACGCACCGGCACGTTCTGCCAGCCGGCGGCTTCCAGCGCCTGCCGTAACCGGGCCACGTCCCCGGCGTAATGGAAATTAAGGTCTTCCCGCGAGCGATTCATCCAGTCCGTGCGTTGCCGGTTTGTGCGCACCTGACCATGCAGCCATTGCTCAGTGCTGATGGTTTGCCGGGGTGCCGGGGCATTGCCAAAATCCGTCTGCTGAATATTCAGCCAGATGAGGCTGGCGGCGGCCAGGTGCACGCTGTAGAAAATAATGGTGATGGGCAACCCCCAAAACTGGCGGCGATTGCGGGTGCGATAGGCCACCCCGACCACAAACGCCCAGAGGCTGCCAATAAGGATGGAAATCACCACCTGACCCAGCGACAGTTGCTGGAAAAACAGCTGCGCGAAGGCCACCAGCGCCACTTCAATGGCGGCCAGCACATAGGGCCAGCTACGTAGGCGCACCGGCAGGGCGCCGGAAACCAGCACTGCCCAGAAGGCCAGCACAGCAGTGAGCCAGGCCAGGTGGCCAAAACCCCAGGTCGACACGTGCCCGGTGCCCCAGTGGGAAAGCATCAGGGCCAGCAGCCAGCCAAACAGGCCCGCAGCCAGCCAGTGCCAGGCGGCAGTGAACCGCTTGCGATACAGCAACCAGGCCAGCACCGCCAGAAACGGTGCGGCGATGGCCGCGTCGTGCCCCAATGCCAGCATGATTTTTATCGGTGGCACCGTCCAGGGTGTGTGGAAAGCCTGCAGAAAATCCATTAGCTGATGATTCCAGCCGATCAGGGTTTCACTGCTTAGCAAGGCCCAGGTGGACAGGGCCGTGAGCATCAACAAGCCCAGCGCCAGCGCGGCCAGCGAGCCGGATTCCGGCTTGCGCGGGTCCACCAGCGCCGCGGTGACCTTGCCCAGTACCGGATGCCGCTGGCTCCACAGCAAGGTGCGAGAAAGCCAGCGATAAGCGGTGGGAATCAGCCAGCGATAGACGTGTGAAATCAGCCACCAGGCAAACCAGACCATGGCCACCAGCGCGGCGGCCAGAATCGCCAGTTTGCCGGCCACCTGAGCGGTGGCGGCCAATGACTGACTGAGGAAAACCCCGGGCAGAATATAGACCGGCGCCCACAGGATGCTGGCGATGACATTCACCACCACGTAGCGTTTGACCGGCATGTCCATCATGCCCGCAATGGCCGGAATAATGGGTCGCACAGGGCCGACAAAGCGGCCCAGGAAAACGCTCATGGAACCGTATTTGCGGAAAAATTCCCGGCCCTGCTCAATCAGCTTGGGAAAGCGGTTGACCGGCCACATGGACAGCAGTTTCTCGTGATAATGGTGGCCAATCCAGAAACTCAACCCGTCACCGACGATGGCGCCCAGGGTGGACCAGAACCAGGCCGTGGCAAAATCCAGCACACCCAGACCCACCAGCGTGCCCAGCCCAAACAGAATGGCCGCGCCAGGTAGCAGAATTCCCACCAGCAGCAGTGATTCACCAAAGGCAATCAGAAAAATGATCAGGCCCGCCCAGTTGGGGTGCGCTTGCACCCAGTCAACCAGTGTTTGTAGCCAGTGCGCTTCCATTCCTTTGTCCTGCGATGAATAGGGTGGGACGGTATCTAGAGCGCGGCAAACGCCTCGTTGGCCGCCTGCAAGGTGTGGGCCAGGGTTTTTTCATTGTGGGTGCTGGACACAAAACCGGCTTCATAGGCCGATGGCGCCAGGTACACGCCCTTGTCCAGCATCAAATGGAAGAAACGCTTGAACGCGTCTTCATCACAGGCCTGCAGATCGGCAAAGTTGCGTATTGGCTGGTCGCAGAAAAACAGGCCAAACATGCCACCGGCCACTTCACCGTGGAAGGGCACACCGGCGCGGTCGGCAGCCGCACTCAAACCCTCCACCAAGGCCTGGGCGTGTTGTTGCAGGCCGGTGTAAAAACCCGGTTCACTGATGATGTCCAGCATGGCGCTGCCAGCGGCCATGGCCACCGGATTGCCCGACAGGGTGCCGGCCTGATACACCGGCCCCAGCGGGGCAATGTGCGACATGATCTCGCGCTTGCCGCCAAAGGCGCCCACCGGTAAGCCGCCCCCGATGACCTTGCCGAAAGTGCTCAAATCCGGCGTTACGTCATACAGTTCCTGCGCCCCGCCACGCGCCACCCGAAAGCCGGTCATGACCTCATCAAAAATCAGCACCGAGCCGTGTTTGTCGCACTCGGCGCGCAAGTGTTCCAGGTAGCCCGGTTGCGGCTTGATCATGTTCATGTTGCCGGCAATGGGCTCCACAATCACCGCCGCAATGTTATCGCCTTCTGTGGCCATCACCTCGGAGAGGGCCTGCGGGTCGTTGTAGGGAATGGTGATGGTCAGATCGGCCACTGCAGCAGGGACACCCGGGGAACCGGGAATGCCCAGGGTCAACACGCCGGAACCGGCCTTGACCAGAAATGAATCGGCGTGGCCGTGATAACAGCCTTCAAACTTGATGATCTTGTCCCGGCCGGTGTAGCCGCGCGCCAGACGAATGGCGCTCATGGTGGCCTCGGTGCCGGAATTGACCATGCGCACCATATCCAGCGACGGAATCATGTCACACATTTTCTCAGCCAGCGTCACCTCGCCCGGCGCCGGCGTACCGAAACTCAGGCCATTATCCACCGCCTGATGCACCGCTTCCAGCACCTGCGGGTTGCCGTGCCCGGCGATCATCGGCCCCCAACTGCCCACGTAATCCACGTACTGACGGCCTTCCACGTCCCACAAATACGGGCCTTCGGCTTTCTGGATAAAAACCGGCTCGCCACCCACGCCGCGAAACGCACGCACGGGGGAATTTACGCCACCGGGAATCACCCGTTGGGCCTGTTCAAAAAGTTCGTGGCTGGTGGTCATGGTTACTCCAAAGGTCATTGACAAATGAATGGGTGGTGATCGCCTGAGGCAATCCAGGCAGGCGTTAATCGGGTAATTATCTCAGGTATAATCGCGCAATGCCACAGGGCCATGCCCGTCAAGATATCGGCTGCCCCCGAGCCAGGCCCGGAGCCTTTCAAAACCCCTAAGGAGCCTCTGATTGAATCTGGCGCGAACAGATTGGCGTGTAAAATTGTTCAGTGCAAGGCGCAAACCGCACGTAATAGCAAGGCTATTGCGAAGGTTTGCAACACAGAAATGGACGATTTTACGCCACAAGATGCCGTGTCACGATTCAAGCAGAGCTTCCCTAAAACACCAATGAACCGAATACCCCAAAACAACCACAGCAACCCGCCCAGGACAGCACATGACACACTCACCTGAAGTGGCCGGCATTGCCGCCGGCAGTCGCCACACCAGCCGTGCCGGCTTGCACGCCCTGGAAAAAGGCGGCAACGCCTGGGACGCGGCCATTGCTGCGCTGGCCATGGCCTTTGTGGCCGAACCCCTGCTGGCCAGCCCCGGCGGTGGCGGCTACCTGTTGTCTGATCCAGTCAACGGCGATGCCGAAGTGCTGGACTTTTTCGCCCAGACTCCCGGCCTGTCCCCGGCTGAAAACGGCATCAAAACCGAGACGCTGGACTTTCGCCCCATTCACGGCGATTTTGGCGGCACAAAACAGGAATTCCACATTGGCGCGGCCGCCGCTGCGGTGCCCGGCGCCATCGCCGGTTTGCTGGCCATGCACCGCCAGTACGCCAGCCTGCCGCTGCCCGAACTGCTGGCCGATGCCATTGATGCCGCGCGGGCTGGCATTGAGCTGGAAGCCAGCCAGCGCTATGTGGCCGACATACTCACGCCCATCCTCCAGTCCAGCAGCCTGACAAGTCAGACCTTTCTGCCCGATGAAAACGGACGCTACCGCAACCCGGCACTGGCGGATTTTCTGCAAACCCTGGCCGAGCTGGGCTGTGAAAAGGCCCACCACTGGTTCTACCGTGGCGAAGTGGCCGAAGCCATTGCCGCTGCCCAGGACACAGCCGGGCTGATCCGTTTGCAGGACCTGGCCGACTACGCCGTGATCCCGCGACAACCGTTACGACGGGACTTTCCCGGCTATACCGTGCTCACCAACCCGCCACCGTCCACCGGCGGCCAGTTGATTGTCGCCGAATTGGCACACGCCCACAGCAACGACGCCCCGTTGCCGCAGCGCCTGGCCGAAGCCATGCGCGAAGCCGACCGCCTCAAGGGCACGGCCAGCCGCCGTGGCACCACCCACATTTCCGTTTTCGACTGCCATGGCAACCTGGCATCCCTGACCGTTTCCAATGGCGAAGGCAATGGTCAGGTCATCGCCCCATTCGGCTTTATGCTGAACAATTTTCTGGGCGAGGAAGACATCAACCCCGGCGGTTTTTTCCGCTGGCCTGTGGCCACGCGACTGGCTTCCATGATGGCCCCCACCGTGCTGCACAGCGACAGCGGCCACCGTTTCGCCCTGGGTTCGGGTGGCTCCAACCGCATCAAAACTGCCATTTTTCAGGTTATCTGGCACGCCATGATGGGCGCAGGCAATACACCCGGACAAGGCAAACCGCTTAATTTCGCCATCAGCCACCCGCGCCTGCATTACGAAAACGGCGTGCTGGATATCGAAGCCGGCTGGCCCGAGGAAGCCATTGCCCAGCTCACCGCCGCCTTCCCCCAGCACCGGCTCTGGGATCGCCCCAACCTGTATTTTGGTGGCGTGCACGCGGTGCAAACCGGCACCACCAACACCGCCATCGGCGATTTCCGCCGCCAGGGCTGTGGCATTGCGCGCGACGTGCTCCCCCAATCTGCGGAAACACCGTAAAGCAGGCGAGAAGCGTTCGCCCCGTCACTCACCCGTTGTCAGTAAAGGATTGTCCCAAAACGGCCCGGCAGCGGATTGAACCCGACCTTAGGCAGGCGGTGGTGTAAAATAATACCACCCTCTTCACTTTTTCAGTGGCACACGACCATGAGCAATAAAAAAGACAGCGACCAATCCGGCACCGCAGACACCCGCAAAAACGCCGCTGGCAGCCAGGGCGAAGGTTTTGCTGCCAAAGTGGACAGGCTAAGCCAGAACACCTCAGCCACCGGCGCCAGCGAAAGCCCTGAAAGCACAAACGGCCATAGAGACGATACCAGCGACGCTGACACAGCACACGAGCCCGTGCTGATCACCGAAAGCCTTCCTGAAAGCGGCCACGCGCCGGTGAAAATCATCAAAAAACGCTCCCTGGCCGGCTTGCTTGGCCTGCTGTTCGGGGCCGCTGCCCTGGGCGGGCTGGGCTACTGGTATTACCTGCAAAACGGCTGGCACTGGCCACCGGTGGGCACCGCCCGCGTCAAGCACGCCGACCTGCGCGCACTGGAAAAGCGCCTGCGCGATGATTTCAATAACCAGCTGAAACAGATTTCCGAACAACTGGCGCAAAATGCCGTTCCCAGCGGAAACGCAAGCACCTCAGCGGCTGACACCACAGTGCTTACCGAACAAATCCATACCCTGCAAACACGGCTGGACGAGCTGCAACAGCAGCTGCAATCCCTGCCCCAGGGGCAATCCACGGCCAACCAGCTGGCCGAAACAAACAGCGCCGATGTCAATGAACAACTGGCGGCCCTGCAGAACCAGCTGCAACAGGCCAGCGAACAGATTCAGGCCCTGCAAATCGCCCTGGCCGAAAGCCGCGAAACCACCCAGGCGCAATTGGCTCACTGGCAACAACAACTGGAAGCGGCCCTGGCCGAGGGCCCAGCACGCACCGCCGACGCCTCGGGTCTGCCGGTCAACCCCCAAACCGCGCAGGATCTGAGCCGCCAGCTCTACCTGCAACAGGCCCTCAACGCACTGACGTCTGCCCGCCTGGCGCTGGACGTACAACAGCGCCCGCAGGCCGCCGCAGTGGCTTTGCAACAGGCCGCCGAAGCACTGGATGCCGCCAAGGCCACCACCGAAGCCCAGGCCGTGCGCGATGCCCTGACGCAACTGCAACGCAGCAGCGCGCAAGCCGACCCAAGCCCCGCCACGCTGACCGAAACCATGCAGGCCATCAGCCAATGGCACTGGCAACCACCGGCGCAGGCGACCAACAACACCGGCAACAAAAAAGACAGCTGGCTGGGCAAGCTGATTGTGATCAAAAAAATTGACCAGCCACAACAGGCCGCCATGACGCTGGCCGAGGAAACCGCGCTCAAAAATCAGGTGCTGGATGCCCTCAATGCCGCGGCCCTGGCTCAACAAAACGGCGATCAGGCACGCTGGCAACAGCAACTGAACCGCGCCATCCAGCGGCTGCAGCCCTATGCCGAAACCCAGCCCACCCTGGCTGCGGCCATCAACACACTGGAAACCCTGCGCCAGCACAGCGTCACGCCGCACTGGCCGGATCTGGAACCCATCCGCCAGGCGGTGGAAAAAGCCATGAATCGCACTGAGCGTCCAGACAACGCAGAAAACAAAGAAAACGAAAACACAGAAAACAGCGGAAACAGCCCCACATGAAAAAGATCATCAGCCTGATTGTGGCCGTGGCGCTGGTGGCCACCGCCGCCTGGTTCACCCCCAAACTCATGGCCGACCCGGGCGTGCTGGTGCTGCGCATGGGCGGCTACCAGATCGAAATGCGCGCGCTGGTGGCCTTTGGCCTGCTGATCCTCGGCATTGTGCTGTTCTGGCTGCTGGTGTGGCTGATCCGCGCCCCGCGTCAGGCCGCACGCGGGCTGGCCAACCGCCGTGGCCGCAGCCTGTTCAGCAAGGGCCTGCTGGCCCTGTCCGAAGGCCGCTGGGACAAAGCCGAAAAATGGCTGAGCGCCAGCGCCAAAAACAGCCCCTCGCCGGAACTCAGCTACATGGCCGCGGCTCGCGCCGCCATCGCCAAAAATCGCCCGGAACAGGCAGAGGAATACCTGAACCTGGCCGAAGGACACATCGACAACCCGCTCACGGTGGATCTGACCCGGGCCGAACTGTGGCTGAAAACCGGACAAACCGACAAAGCCATGGCCCTGCTGCAGCGCATCCTCAAAAGCTACCCCAACAACCCGCGCGCCCTGAGCCTGCTGCTGCAAGCCGCGCCGCGCCACAACCGCTGGGACGCCATCCGCCAACACCTGCCCAAAGCCCGGCGGCTGGGCCTGCTGCCGCCGAAACAGGCGCAACAACTGGCGCACGAAAGCCTGCAACAGGCACTGCAAAACCCCAGCGACGAATACGCCCTGCTGAAAACCTGGGCCGAAGCGACCAAAGCCGAAAAAGCCGAGCCGGATAACCTGATCGCCTTCGCCCGCAGCGCGGCAAGACTGGGTTTAATCAACGAAGCCCTCACGCCGCTGGAAAAACACCTGAAAAAACACGGCCTGGCCAGCCCCGCCGCTGGTCACAACAATGACCATAGCAATAACCACAATGACCTGCTGGATTCCTGGGTGGAAATCGCCTCGGCACGGCCCGATCACCTCATCGCCCAGGCCGGCAAATGGCTGAAAAAACACCCCAACAACGCCACCCTGTACAAAGCCCTGGGCATCGGCTGGATGCAAAAAGGCGACCAGCACAAGGCCCTGGAAAACTTCGAAAAAGCCGCCCAGCTGGGCAACGACCGCCAGGTCCTGCTGGCCCTGGCCAACCTGCACGAAGCCCTCGGCAACCCCGGCGCCGCGCTGGAATACCACAAACGCGCCAACAGCCAGCAACCGCTGGTGGTGCACAGCCAACCTGCTTCCTAAGGAAGCTCTGATTGAATCTGGACGAAGCAGGTTGTCGTGAAAAATTGTTCAGTTCAAGGCGTAAACCGCACGCTATAGCTAGCTATAGTGAAGGTTTCAACGCAGAAATGGACAACTTTACGCCGCAAGATGCCGTGACACGATTCAATCAGAAGCTCCCTAGGAAAGCTTCCCTAGGTGGGTGCCCACAAATCGCATAGCTGTTCTGTTTGCTGCATGATCAACTTGGTGGCCTTTTCCTGTTTGTCAGGAGGGTAACCGTATTTGCGCAAAATACGTTTAACCATGATGCGCAATTTTGCCCGTGCATTTTTCCGACGGTTCCAGTCAATGGTGACATTTTTTCGCAGCTTCTCAGCCAGTTCCTGGGCAATACTTTTAAGCACGGCATCATCCATGTGCTCTACCGCACTATCATTCATCAACAGGGCATCGTAAAACGCCACCTCTTCATCACTTAGCCCCAACTGTTCCCCACGAGCCTGGGCTTCGTGCACCTCTTTTGCCAGTCGAATCAATTCTTCAATGACTTCAACCGTGGCAATGGTCCGATTGTGGTATTTATTCACCGCTGCTTCCAGCATCTCGGAAAAGGCCTTGGCCTTTACGACGTTGTGTTTCAGGCGCGACTTGATTTCATCCTTGATCAGTTTTTTTAACATTTCCACTGCCAGGTTCTTTTGTGGCAGGTTGCGCACTTCTTCCAGAAACTCTTCAGACAAAATTGAAATTTCCGGCTTTTCCAGGCCCACTGCGGCAAAAATTTCCACCACCTCGGTGGAAGACACAGCCTGCGAAACCAACTGCCGGACCGCCGCATCAATTTCCTGCGGACTGCTTTCTCCGGTACTCAGGGTGGCTTTGACCAGGCTGGCCCTGATTTCCTGAAAAAAACCCACTTCGTCACGAATGGCCAACGCCTTCTCATGCGGCACAGCCAACGCAAAAGCCTTGGATAAGTCCGCAACCGCTTTAAGGAACCTTTTCTTGCCATCCTGCTGGCCAAGAATATGATCCATCGCCAGTGCTATGCCCCGCATTCTTTCAGCAGTTTCTGCCTCAAGGTACTGGCCATAGTCAAAACCATGTAGCAAATCGCGCGCCACCTCGTGCTTCTCAAGCATGACTGCGACTGCTTCGGCCTGATCCAGCACCACCTTGCCCCGACCACCGCTTTCAGTGTAGGTTGCCAGTGCCTGTTTGAGCGAATTAGCCAAGCCAAGATAATCCACCACCAAACCGCCAGGCTTGTTGCCATAAACCCGATTCACGCGCGCAATGGCTTGCATCAGGTTATGACCAGTCATGGGCTTGTCCACATACATGGTGTGCAGACACGGCGCGTCAAAACCGGTCAGCCACATATCACGCACAATCACTATCTGCAGTTCATCGTTTGGATCCTTGACCCGTTGAGCCAACGCATCGCGCTGCTTCTTGTTGCGGACATGCGGCTGCCAGTGAAGTGGATCCGAGGCGGAACCGGACATCACCACCTTTATCTTGCCCTGTGTGTCGTCCTCACTGTGCCAGTCCGGCCGCAAGGCGACAATGGCATCGTACAACTCCACACAGATACGCCGGCTCATGGCCACAACCATGGCCTTGCCTTTCAAGGCTTCCATCCTTTTTTCAAAATGCGCCACAATGTCTTGTGCGATAAGTTTTATGCGGTTCTCGCTGCCCACCAGCGCCTCCAGTGAAGACCACTTGGTCGCCGCCTTCCGGCTTTCCACCTCATCGGCTTCTGTCAGTTCCTCAAACGCTTCATCAAGCTCCGGCTTAATGTCTTCATTCAGCTCCAGCCGTGCCAACCGACTCTCGTAAAAAATAGGCACCGTAGCGCCGTCCTCAACAGCCCGCTGAATGTCGTATTTGTCAATGTAGTCACCAAAAACTGCCGGTGTGCTGCGGTCGTCCTTTTCTATCGGCGTGCCGGTAAAGCCGATAAACGATGCATTGGGCAAGGCATCGTGCATGTGGCGGGCAAAGCCGTCAATAAAATCGTACTGACTGCGGTGTGCTTCATCAGCCATCACCACAATGTTGCTGCGTTCTGAAAGCAGGGGATATTGCCCGCCCTTTTCAGCGGGGAAAAACTTCTGCACAGTGGTGAAGATGACGCCACCTGAAGCCACCTGCAACAGTTCCTGCAAATGTTTGCGGTCCCTGGCTTGTTGGGGCTTTTGCCTTAACAGTTGCCGGTTGTGGGAAAATGTCGAAAACAGCTGCTCGTCCAGGTCATTCCGATCAGTAATCACCACAATGGTGGGGTTTTCCATCAGCGGGTGGCGAATCACCTTGCTGCCATAAAAAACCATGGACAAACTTTTCCCCGAACCCTGCGTGTGCCAGACCACACCAATGCGGTGGTCCCCAAACTGACGATTGTAATTGTTGTTCGCCTCTCTCACGCCATAGGGGTCGGCGCGTTCCGCTTCCAGGAAACCGGCATAGGAAGACAAGGACGGGTCGGACTGAATACCACAGGCCTCCAGGGTCAGGGACAAGGCTTTGTTGACGGCGTGGTACTGATGGTAGGCCGCGGCTTTTTTGACAATACCGGCCGTGCCCTCGCCCTGATCTTCAAAGGTAATAAAGTTCAGGAAATAATCCTGGAACCGCTGCGGGTCAAACAACCCTTTCAGCAAAGTCTCCAGCCCCGGTTGTGTAACCCCCTCAGACTGCTGGTCATTGCCCGGCTCCTTGTACAAATCAGTGCCATCAATGGTGCGCCACGGCATAAACCGGTCCCAGCCGGCAGTGAGGGTGCCGAAACGGGCCTGCATGCCGTCAGAGATCACCAGCAATGCGTTGTAGCCGAACAGGGAAGAAATCTCCTGCTTGTAAGTCTGCAATTGGTTGAAAGCATTGTGCAGCGTGGCGTTCTCATCGGCGAAGTTCTTCAACTCAATAACCACCAATGGCAAACCATTGAGAAACAGCACAATGTCGGGCCGCCTTTCCCGGCAATTTTCAATCACGGTAAACTGGTTCACTGCCAGCCAGTCATTGTTTGCCGGGTTATTCACATCCAGCAACCACACCTTGCCATGGCGCTCACCTTGGGCCGACATCCACGACACATCCACCCCGTCAGTCAGCATCTTGTGAAAGCGGCGATTGTTCTCAATCAGCGACGGACTTTCACTAGTCAGAACCTGCCTCATGGCCTCCTCAAGCGCCACGGCCGGCATATCGGGGTTAAATCGCCGCAATGCCGAAAGCAACCTGTCCTTCAACACCACATCGGCATAATTGGCATTGGCATCCCGCTCCGGCTCTGGCCCGTCTGCGGCAATGTCCGGCCCATAGGCCAGGGAATACCCCAGCCCGGCCAATTGCTGCATGGCCATTTGCTCTATCCTGTCTTCCGTGGTTTTGATGCTCACCATGACACCACTACGCTCCCTTGTTCAAGATATCGAGAAAGGCCTGATATGCATACACCTTGTTTCTTTGCCGACCCGTCACCTCTCGCACAATACCCATTTTCTCCAGTGCTTCAACACTTTTGGATACCGCCGGGTAGGAAATCTCCAGTTCATTGACCATTGCCTTAATTGATTGAAGGGGCCGTTGACTGAACTGGCGATGTACTCGCAGGGCTGTACCGGCCCGTCTGCCCAATGGATGGATGCGCTGTTCATCCTGACGCATCAGATTAACCAGCCGTCGTGCAGTGTCTACCGCATCCAGCGCTGTCTTTTCCACGCCTTCCAGGAAAAAATCAATCCAGCCTTCCCAGTCACCTTTGGTTCGCACTTGATTCAAGCGGTCATAATAGGCTTCCCGGTGCGTTTTGAAATATAGACTCAGGTACAACAAAGGCCGGGACAGCATGCCCTCATGGTGCAATATAAAAGAAATAAGCAACCGTCCAAGCCGTCCGTTGCCGTCCAGAAAGGGGTGAATGGTCTCGAACTGTACATGAGCCAATGCCGCCTTGACTAACGTTGGATACGGCTGTTCAGGATCATGGATAAAACGTTCCAGATCGCCCATGGAAGGCCCCACTTCCTGGGGTGGTGGCGGCACAAAATAGGCATTCCCGGGGCGGGTGCCACCAATCCAGTTCTGACTGTGGCGAAACTCGCCGGGCTGCTTGCTGCTACCGCGCCCCCTCGACAACAGCTCCTGATGCATCTCCCGCAGCAGGCGGTTGCACAATGGCATACCGTCGGCCAGCCGCAACAGTCCATGATCCAGCGCCCGAACGTAATTGGACACTTCCACCACATCATCAAAAGGCACGCCCGGAACCCCGTTTAGCTCAAATTGCAATAAATCCGATAACGAGGATTGGGTGCCCTCGATCTGGGAAGAGAGTACAGCCTCCCTCCGTACATACGAATAAAGAAAGATTTCCGGCTCAGGCAACAGCAAGGTGATGCTGTCCAATCGACCCAGCGCCAGGGTGGCCCGTTCAAGCAACCGCCGCCGCTCCGGTGTGAAGCGCAATGGAGGCTCAGGCGGTAACGGCGCTGGCACAAAGGCCTGAACTGTTTCCCCACCAGCCACGCTGACCTGGTAACGCCCTGACCGGCCCCGCTTATGCATAAAAAACCCTGATTTAATGAAAATTAAATAAGCACCGGCACTATTAATCGGAAAGTCATTATCTGTTAATAACTCAGATATCGCAAGCAGCTAGGGAATTACGAAGCCGTCCTCTGGGGCAGCTTCAGCTCTCAAGCATCCCCCATCGGAAAGCACCCTAGACGTCACGGCGGCTGTTCTCAATGAGCATGGAACACCCGACGCTGAGTATCTTTTGTATGTTCATCCTCAGATGGCGATTAAGAGAATTAACCAGATTGCTCCACTAACCTTCCTGAATATCCTCCAAGGATTCCAAAGTAAAACGAGGTTTCCCTTGACCAACTTTAACGGCAAGCAAAGTTATCTTCACAGGTTTGTATAAATACTCCCTATTCAGCTTGAGCACATCATCTTCTTCTATAGCCGAGCCTACTTTGCCACGAATAACCTCATCCTGATCCGAAATCCTGAATTCGAAAGTCCGCCCTTTAGGCAGCACCCCTTGCAGTTCTCCCCTGTAGGACTCTTTGCTTTCATGGATGTTGTCTTCCTTGATTCTTTCTACCGACCGGCGAAGGTCTTCCAGATCACGAAAACGGAAAGCATGCTCCTTAAATTCCAAGACGCACCACGCTTCCTGTCTGCTCATCTGTTCCAGAAAATTAACAACTTTCTTTACTGCGCGAGGGTGAATTTCATCCACCAGCTCAGCCACATCGTCATCCGTTCCCGATGCGGCAGCTTCAAGCAATGCTTGCACCTTCTCCAACGCAATCTCTACTTCGGGCGCTTCGGGAAAAAGCTCCATATTTTCGTTTTTCTGCGGTGGCGGAATCTCAAATTCAAACCCAAACGAACCAATGGCTGTGCCCGTAATCAACAGCTCATTCTTTTGTCGGTCCGGAATAGGCCCCACGTAACGCAGGTTTTCAGCGATACCCGCCGCTACTGCAGAAACGGCTTCAGTGAATGCGTCCACGGTCTTGCTGGCAAAGCTTGCAACAATGCCGTGCGTCCCCCAGACCGGTTGACCACGAAACATCAATCGCGCCCTGGGAGCAAGTCGTTCAACTTTAGCATTGGAAAGGATGGAACGCGCTTCTTTTAGCCTTGATTCCAGCCCCATGCGTTCCAGAACATTCTCTCGTGGAATGTCTTCCAACAAGAATTCCAACTCTTGAACTTCAGAGGAGAGAGCCAAGTATTCTCTTTGGCTAATCATGCTGCTCTTCTCGCATTTGATTCAGAATATTTTTTACGTTTTCGCCCCGATCATCGAGCTCAACCTGTACAAAACCCTTCCACATAAAATCCCGCCGATGAGACCACATACTATACCAGTATGAAATAGATCTGACTTCCCTGTTTGTTATGGGAGAACCCAGTTGGACGAAGTAAGCATCCACCTTGAAGTTTTGCTTGGTCTTTTTCGTGTCAAATAAATGCTGGGCCCGCTTTGCAAGTGTCTTCTGTGTCTCGCCCTCCGGTAAATAAGCAAAAGTCACCACATCCACGTCGTTGGGAGGGCGACTTTCCTTTTCTTCCACATGCTCCATGAAACTTCCGTTTAACCACTGAAATCCATCATTCAGGCCGACTTTGCGCAATTGTTCTCGATAGGATAGCAGGGTAATCCCCCCGAAAAATAAGCGGGGTCAGAAGTAGAGAATTTTTGTAAACTAAAGACAGAGGTTCTCCCATGAAAAGATCACGATTTAGCGACAGTCAGATATTGGCCATCCTGAAGGCCCACGAAGCCGGCACAAAAGTGGCCGACC
>WGBZ01000065.1 GCA_015494035.1 Lysobacterales bacterium
AGAACTTCAACGCAGTTATCGGACATTTCAGGCGTGAGAAGCAAGTTCACGATTCAATCAGAGGCTCCCTTAATAACTCTGGTTCAGGCGCACGGCTTCATCGCGGTGCTTGTTGATCATCTTGTCCTTGTGCCGACGGATTTGCTTGTCGAGCTTGTCGGTGAGCAGATCAAGCGCGGAGTACAGGTCATCTTCCGTGGATTCGGCAAAGAATTTCTTACCACCAATCATCATGGTGGCCTCGGCTTTATGACGCACCTTGTTTTCCACGTTGAGAATAACGTGTACGTCTATCAGCTGGTCGAAATGGCGTTTGATGCGCTCGAATTTGGTGTTGATATAGTCCCTGATTGGCTGAGTCACTTCAACCTGATGACCAGTAATGTCAATATGCATAAGACTTCTCCTCTGTAATAGGTGTTGTGAGGAACGGCAAGCGGTAAAAAGCTTGCAGACAATGTGGCCCGAAAGGGCCTGGGGGTTGTTCATTTGGGCAGTGACCTGCTGAAGGTCGCAGGCAGGCAGGAAAGCGGAATCGGGGGTCGAACGGTGATAAAAAACGTTCCGCTGAGTCATGATTCCACCATACACAAGCCATGGCGTTTTCGCAAGTACATCAATGCCTTAGAGCCGGAAATCATGACCCAGATAAACTTTCCGCACTTCCGGATTACTGATAATCTGTTCCGGCGTGCCTTCGGCCAGCATGTAGCCATCATTCAAAATATAAGCGCGGTCACAGATGCCCAGGGTCTCGCGCACGTTGTGGTCTGTCACCAGCACACCAATGCCGCGTTTGCGCAGGTGACAGACGATTTTCTGAATGTCGATGACGGAAATGGGGTCGACCCCGGCAAAGGGTTCATCCAGCAGGATGTAATTCGGATTCATGGCCAGCGCCCGCGCGATTTCTACCCGACGGCGTTCTCCACCGGACAGGCTGATGCCCAGTTGCTTACGCACGTGGCTGATATGGAGTTCGTCCAGCAGGGACTCGCAGATGCGCTTGCGCTCACCCGGAGACAGGTCTTTGCGCAACTCCAGCACCGACATGATATTTTGTTCCACGGTCAGCTTGCGGAATACCGAGGCTTCCTGGGGCAGATACCCCAGCCCCAGGCGAGCGCGAATGTGCATGCCCGCCTCGGTGGCGTTCTTGTTGTCGATGCACACCACGCCGGCATCGGGCTTGACCAGGCCGACAATCATGTAGAAACAGGTGGTTTTTCCCGCTCCATTGGGGCCCAGCAGGCCCACCACTTCGCCTTTGTTCAGGCGCAGGGAGACGTCCTTGATGATCTCCCGTTTCTTGTAAGCCTTTTTCAGGTGCCGCGCTTCAATCATGGGTGCTGTCCACGGCCTCGGGTTGATCCGGTTTTTCAGGCAATCCATCGACCGAGTCATTCACTGGTGTTTTTTGGCTGGCTTTTTCATCGATCTGTGGAATTGTGTCTGCGCGTTTTCCAGCAGGTTCCTCTGCCGGCTTTTGCTGCTCTGCCGGGGTGGCGCTGCCGGTCTTTTTATTGTCATTCCGTTTCGGATTCTGGTTATTGTGACCGTTTCCGGCACTGGCCTCCCCTTCCACCACCATGTGCACGCGCTTGTCGCCAGAACCCTGGCCACCAATAATTTCCTGGGTGTTGAGGTTGATGGTCATTTCCTCTCCGCTGAAGGTGCCCAGGTTTGGGTTTTTGACCACCACCTGGCCTTTCAACACCAGTATGCCTTCGGCCTTGCGGTAATCCATGTAGAGTGCCTTGGCTACCAGCAAGCCGTCTTCGGGGTTCAGAATTTGCTGAAACACCGCCGGCCGGCCGCGCAACTCGATACGCACAATCTGCTTGCCCTGACGGAACACTGTGCCTTCATCGGCATCGATTTTCAGTGTGCCCTGTCGCACCTGCATGCCGTGCTGGCAACGCGACTCATTTTTTCTGACATCAAAAACGCATTGGCCGGCATCCACGTACAGGGTTTGCGTACGGTCTTCGGGCACGGCCTGAGCCACACCAGAAAACACCAACACGGCAGTCAAGCAGGCGTAACGACAAATGGCTATTCTCATGGGGGAGTTCCTGGTCATAACATGGGCATCATGGGGAAGGTGATTGGCTGGAGTCCTCGTAACGCATACGCACCTGGGACAACAGGCGGTGGCGATTGTTTCCCAAATCAAATTCCGCCCCTACGGCGCTGGCAGTCACTGCCAGCCCGCTTATTTCCACCGTGGCATCCGTGTGGGCAGTGTATTGGGTCGGGTCGACCCACAGGCGCGGGG
>WGBZ01000066.1 GCA_015494035.1 Lysobacterales bacterium
CACATTCAGGGGCTGGCCAGCGAAGTGCGGCTGGAGGACACCGGCAATAACCTCAAGGCGCTGCTGCCACCGCCTGCCCGTTCAAACGCCGGCGAATCCCGCCCGGATAAAAACCGGAATAAAGCAAAAGCCGGCACCAAGAAAGCGCAAAAGCCCTGGCACATTGAATTGGGCACCGCCTCAGTGAGCGACGGTCAACTGGGTTTTATCGATGCGCGCCTGCAACCGCCTTTTCACCTGCAGGCCGCGCACCTGAAGGGAGCAGTGACGGCGGGCAAAGCCGGGACAGGCAAGGGACCGACCAATTTCACTGTCCAGGCTGAGCTGGATAAATTCACCCGTGCCACGGCCAAAGGCCAGTTGCGCTTAAACAACAATCCCGTGGCGCCACAGGCCCAGGGAGGCATTCGTAACCTGGATCTGTCCCGGCTTTCGGCCTATGCCCAACGCTACCTGGGCTATGCCATTAAAAGTGGCAAGGCGGACGTGGATATCAATTACCGGATTCGCGACCAACGCCTGCAAGGCGAGCTTGATCTGACCATAGTCAAGTTGAAACTGGACAAGGCAAGCGGAAATACCGCAGCCATGCAACTGCCATTGAAAACCGCCCTGGCCCTGCTGACTGACGGCAACGGCGTCACGCGCCTGCGCATTCCCTTCCAGGGCGACCTCACTGATCCGAATTTCAGTATCGGGCACTTGGTGGTCAAGGCATTCGTGAATGTCATTACCGGTGTGACCACCTCTCCGTTCAAAATTCTGGCCAAGCTCACCGGCCTGGGTAAGGAGAACCTGCGGCAAATCCTGTTTGACCCCGGCGATGACGCCTTGCGTGCCACGGAATCGGCCAAACTGCAGAAACTGGCCCTGGCCCTGAAGAAAAGGCCCGCAGTGGGTTTGCGACTCACCGGACTGGCCAACCGGCCCCGTGACAGCCAGGCACTGCGTTACAAAAAATTGCTGGCGGATCTGGCCTTGCCGGAATCCACCCAGGAGGACAATCTGCCCAAGCTGTTGCTGAAAGATACGCTACAGGATCGTTTGCGTCGCCAGTACACCGCGCGCCTGGGCTTTGCCCGCTGGGCGCAGTTACAGGAACAATACGGCGCGGATCCGGTCAAATTGAGCATGGTGGCGTGGCAAGAACTGCTGGAGAGTACCGTGGTTGACGAGAACGACCTGGTCCGGCTGGCCTCAAACCGGGCCAGCACCGTCAGCCAGTACCTGCAGGAGGCTGAAGGCATGCCGTCTGACCGCTTGTCGCTAGCCAAACCCGTTATTGACGACAAGAAGCCACCGCAGGTCAACCTGGATATTCTGCCATTGGACTGAATGACCAAAAATCTGCTCACTGGCTTTTGGTGCTTTTCGGTCACTGCCAATGCCCATCGAAACAGCTGCTATAATGCTGTGACTAATCGAGAAATTCAAATAAACCAAATACACTCACTGAAAAAGGAGAACCCATGTTTCGTTCGTCCAACCCCGCATTGAAAACCCTGGAACAAACCGCGCAAATGAGCCTGGGCCCGCGCGATGAATTTGTCGCCGACCGCTCCCAGGTCATGACCGTTGAGGGCACGGTGAACAAAACCGGGCTGTTGCTGCTGATTACGTTTGCCGCTGCGGCCTTTACCTGGCAAAAAGCCATGGCAGCCCTGGCCATGGGGGATGTCTCCGGCATACAACCCCTGATCTGGATTGGCTTCATCGGCGGCTTTATCGTCGCCCTGGCCACCATTTTCAAACCCCAGTGGTCAACCATCACCGCACCCCTTTATGCGGTGCTGGAAGGCCTGGCACTGGGCGCGATTTCCGCGTTTTTTGAAACCCGTTTTCCGGGCATCGTCACCAGCGCCATCTTTGCCACCCTGGCCACTCTGGGCGCTATGTTACTGGCTTATAAGACCGGACTGATCAAGGTCACAGACACCTTCCGCAAGGTCATCTTTTACGCCACCGGCGGCATCATGTTGTATTACCTGGCGGCCATTGTGTTGGGGTTCTTTGGCATTCAGGTGCCCATGATCCACGAATCCGGCCCGTTGGGCATTGCCTTCAGCCTGTTTGTGGTGGTGGTGGCCGCTATGAACCTGGCCCTGGACTTTGATTTCATTGAAAAAGCCAGTGCCCAGGGCGCGCCCAAATACATGGAGTGGTTCGGCGCCTTTACCTTGCTGATGACGCTGGTATGGCTCTATATTGAAATGCTGCGCCTGTTGTCCAAACTACGTGACTAAGACCTTTTCCACATGCCATCAAGCCAACCACAGGTCAATACCAGTCACCTTACTAAGAAAGCTCTGATTGAATCTGGCGCGAGCAGATTGCCGTGTAAAATTGTTCAGTTCAAGGCGCGAGCCGCTCGCAATAGCAAGATATTGTGAAGGTTTGCAAAGCAGAAATGGACGATTTTACGCCACAAGATGCCGTGTCACGATTCGAGCAGAGCTTCCCTAATGCCGTGCGATTAGTGCTGGTTGACTACAGCAACCCGCGTCAGGCCAAAGACCTTGTGGACTTGCTGGACAGTTACGCCAAAGACCCGGCCGGTGGTGGTGAAGGGCTGGCCGATGCGGTCAAGCGTCAGCTGCCCTCAGCACTGGCGCAACGCCCGGACGCTTTCAGCGTTATTGCCTACGTGGATGACAAGCCAGCCGGCCTGATCAATTGCTTTGAAGGCTTTTCCACCTTTGCCTGCAAGCCCCTGGTCAACATTCACGATGTGGTTGTGCTGCCGGCGTTTCGTGGACGGAAAATCAGCCACCGTCTGCTGGAAAAAGTCGAGGAACTAGCCAGAAATCGCGGTGCCTGCAAGTTGACACTGGAAGTGGTGGAAGGCAATGTCCCGGCAAGAAAAAGCTACGAAAAATATGGCTTTGCCCCTTATGAGCTGGATCCGGCCATGGGCAAGGCCCTGTTCTGGGAGAAAAAACTCACATGAAGACACGCACTCACCGGGCCACTTGCTGGCCCTTTTTTTGGCCTGCTGTTTCCCCCCTTGTGCGGCGATTGGGCCTGCTGGCATGGCTTATCGCCCTGGCGGCCTGCCAGGCCAATGACACCACCAGTCCGACTGTGGACAACAGCCAATCCGACACGGCACAGGAGGCAACAGGCATGAAGGACAAAGAACCTGCCAAGGGCGCGGTAAAACCCAAAGCCTGCCCCAAGGACGCCAGATTGTGTCCCGACGGCATCACCAGTGTCGGCCGCGACCCGGAAAACAACTGCGAATTTTTTCCCTGCCCGGCAACAGGCAAAACCGGAGATGAACCCATGACAGACAAGGAAAAACCGGCGGCAAACAGCACCGGTGGGGATGAAAAGCAGCCTTTCGCCGAACAGGTCTTTTGCCCTCAGGACGTACGCCAGTGCCCGGATGGCAGCTGGGTGGGACGAGACCCCAACAACCACTGTCGGTTCCGGCCCTGCCCGGATGGCTCCATACCCGGTGAGGACGGAGAAAGCCCTCTGGGGAAGCTCTGATCGAATCGTGACACGGCATTTTGCGGCGTAAAATCGTCCATTTCTGTGTTGCAAACCTTCGCAATAGCCTTGCTATTACGCGCGGTTTGCGCCTTGAACTGAACAATTTTCACACGCAACCTGCTCGCGCCAGATTCAATCAGAGCTTCCCTGGAATAACAGGCTCGGATGACACGCCCTCTGCCGATTATCTCTCTTTAAGTAGATTCCAGCTCTTCCCAGCGGCGGTATTTTTCGTCCAGTTCCTGGCGGATTTTCTGCTGCTTGGCCGTGGTTTGCTTGATGCGGTGAGGCGGCCCGGCATAAAAATCCGGCGCGGCCATTTCCTCTTCAATGGCAGCCAGCTTTTCTTCCAGTTTCTCGATTTCCCTGGGCAGCCGCGCCAGCTCACGCTGCAAGGTATAGGTGAGTTTCGAAGCACCCGTGGAAGAACCGGACGGTGCGGATTGTGCCGCCGCTTTTCCGGCTTTGTCCTTTTTTCCGGCTTTTGAGGGCTTTTCCCCTTCGGCCATAGGCGCTGTCCGCTGGCGCAGGGAGTCCGTGTAGCCACCCACGTATTCCTGAATGCGGCCATGGCCTTCAAACACATAGGTCTGAGTGGCCACCTGGTCAATAAAATCGCGGTCGTGCGAAATCAACAACACAGTGCCAGGATATTCCAGCAACTGTTCCTGCAGCAGGTCCAGGGTTTCCATGTCAAGGTCATTGGTGGGTTCATCCAGCACCAGCACATTGGATGGGCGGGCAAACAGCCGTGCCAGCAATAGGCGATTGCGCTCGCCGCCGGACAGCACCTTGGCCGGGCCCATGATTTTTTCCGGCGAAAAAAGAAAGTCCTGCAAGTAGCCCATGACGTGTTTTGGCTTGCCATTAACCATCACCTCATCGGTGCCGAGGTTGAGGTTATTACGCACCGTGTCTTCGTCGTTGATGCTTTCGCGCAACTGGTCAAAATAGGCAATTTCCAGGTTGGTCCCGTGCTTGACACTGCCGCTGTCAGGTTCCAGCTGCTTGAGCAACAGCTTCACCAGCGTGGTCTTGCCCACACCATTGGGGCCGATAATGCCAACCTTGTCGCCGCGCCAGATGCGCGTGCTGAAGTGATCAATCAGTGTTTTGCCACCGTAGGCCTTGCTGATCTTGTGGGCCACAATCACTTTCTTGCCCGAAGCATCGGCGATATTGACCGCCGCCTGGGCCTGACCGCTGATTTGCCGGCGGGCTTTGCGTTCTTCGCGCATGGCCTGTAACAGGCGCACGCGGCCTTCGTTGCGCGTCCGCCGCGCCTTGATGCCTTGACGGATCCAGACTTCTTCGGCCTTCAGTTTTTTGTCAAAGCGGTCCCATTCCTTGGCTTCAGCGTTCAGGCGCTCTTCCCGCCGCTTCAGGTAGGTGTCGTAATCGCAGTCGTAGGAAAAAATCTGGCCGCGATCCAGTTCCAGAATACCGGTGGCGATGTTGCGTAAAAAAGCGCGGTCGTGAGTCACGAAAACCACGGCGATAGACAACCCGCGTATGTATTTTTCCAGCCATTGAATGGATTCAATATCCAGGTGGTTGGTGGGCTCGTCCAGCAACAGGATATCCGGTTCGCGCACCAGGGCACGGGCCAACACCACGCGCCGTTTAACGCCGCCGGAAAGTGCGGAAAAGTCAGCCCCGGGATCTAGCCCCAGTTGACTGATGACGGTTTCGATGCGATTCAGCAACCCCCAGGCATCGGCTTCGGTAATGGCCGCTTGCAGCTGGGCCAGCTCGTCACTGTCCGCTGCACTCTGCAACAACTGGTGATAGCGAATCAGCTGACCGCCAATGTCATCCAACGCCCGGGCCACCACATCAAACACACTGCCGTGCCAGCTTTCTGGCACCTGCTGTTCCATCATGGCCACCCGCACGCCATCGCGGCGCAGGATTTCACCTCCGTCAGGCTCTATATCGCCATTGAGGAGTTTCAGCAAGGTGGACTTGCCTTCGCCATTGCGACCAATCAGGCTCAGTTTCTGGCCTTTGTGGATGGTCAGGTTGACCCCGTCCAGCAAAGGCGCAGCACCGTAGTCCAGGCGGATATCCCGTAGGGTAATCAGCGGCATGGCCAGGCCACGGGTTGGCGACAGATGGGCATGGTCATGCAGCGGCAACCGCCACCGCCGCGCGACAGTTCGGCGCCATCCATGGCCACGGCAATTTTGCCTTCGCCCAGGGCTTTTTTGTCTGTGATGATTTCGTTTGCATGAACCACCTCATAGCCGGCCTGGCTCAGGGCTTCCAGTGTGCCGGTGTTATGGGCGAAGCCCAGCACCTGTCCGGGCGCAAAAGCAAAGAAGTTGGCGCCGCTGGTCCATTGTTCACGCTCCTGG
Organism: Lysobacterales bacterium; assembly: GCA_015494035.1. GTDB lineage: Bacteria > Pseudomonadota > Gammaproteobacteria > Xanthomonadales > Marinicellaceae > S144-45. The sequence goes on from WGBZ01000066.1 coordinate 5,853, forward strand.
CGAAACGGGTCCTGTCCGCCGCACGGCACCATGTTGATTTCCATGCCCATGCGGCGCAGGGCTTTTGGCAGCCCCGAATATTCATCAATGCGTGTCACTTTGCCATCCTGCAGCTGCATGTGATAGGCCTTGCATTTGCCCGCACCGGTAATCAACGGCGGGAAAATCATGAACGTGTCCACATCCAGCATGGTGAAGATCATGTCCAGATGTATGGTGGCGCGTTGTTTGGGCAATTCCACCGCGATGACGTTAAATTGCTGCTTGCCCTGAGACAGCTGCCGGGCGAGAAAATCAATGGCTTGGGGGGACGTTCTTTCACTGTAACCCAGCACCACCAGGTCTTCCCGGATCACCAACACATCGCCGCCTTCGACCGTCAGCTTGTCTGATCCGGCTTGGGTGCCGTCGAGCAAAAAGGCGTGGCCCTTGAGTTTTGGGTGGTGTTTGAAAATGGCCCGCAACAACAGCGATTCGGTCAGACGAACCTTGTGTGCCATGGAACCAATCACCACCTGATCATAGACGCACATGCTGGCGTCACGGGTAAAGAAGGCGTTGGGCAAAGGCGGAATGGCGTGTGGCGAGGGATTAAGAAACTTCTCGAAACTGTCCTTGCGTTGCAAGGTGCCCTCAAACAACTGGCGTGCCAGTGGCTTGGCCGGAATGGCCATCAGGTCATCCACCAACTCCTGACAGCGGTGCAGCTCACAGACCTGCCGCAACAGGCTGAGTTTGGCCTTTTCATCAGCCAGAATATCTTCCAGCAGTTCGGAAAACTCCAGCACGTCGGCCACGCGGCGCAGGACGCCGGTTAACTGACGGTGTTCGGCCAGGGCAAGGTCCAGATTGAGAATGTCGTCAAACAACACATCGGCAGCGGTGGCCGGTGTCATGTTTTCCATTTCAGGGCCGGGCTGATGAATCAGGACGGTATTCAGCCGGCCGATTTCTGAATGGACGCAAATGTGATTGGGCACGCGCAACTCTCCTGCTTGAAGTCGCGTGCATTTTACACCAAAGGCCACAGGCAGACTGGCCCATTATGCCCAGCCAACAGCCGGACACACAGGCCGTGAGTACCTGCGCTGTCAGGGGATTCTTACAGGCGTTGGAATTGCCCCACAATGGCCATGGCCATTTCCAGGGACTGTTCGTAATTGAGCCGCGGATCGACCTGGGATTTGTAGGCCCGGTGCAAGTCTTCTTCCACCAACTCGCGCGCCCCGCCCAGGCATTCGGTGACATTCTCGCCAGTCAGCTCCAGGTGCACGCCACCCAGGTGAGAACCCAGGGACTTGTGAACCTGGAAAGAAAGCTCCAGCTCGTTGCGAATGTTTTCAAAGCGCCGGGTCTTGAAGCCGTTGCTGGTGGACTCGGTATTGCCGTGCATGGGGTCGCAACTCCAGATGACTTCTTGGCCGGATTTTTTCATGGCCTGAATCATGCGCGGCAATTCACTTTCCACCTTGTCGGCTCCCAGCCTATGAATAAACAGCAGCTTGCCCGCTTCCCGATCCGGGTTCAGGCGTTGCGCCAGCCGCACCAGATCCGCCGAGGACGTCTCTGCCCCCACCTTAACGCCCACCGGGTTGCGAATACCGCGCAGAAACTCCACGTGTGCACCCTCCACATCATTGGTGCGCAAGCCGATCCAGGGAAAATGCGTGGACAGGTTAAACCAGCCCCACTGACGCGGCACCTGCCGGGTCAGCGCTTGTTCATACGGCAGGTGCAAGGCTTCGTGTGAGGAAAAGAAGTCCACACGCGACAGATTGCTCAGTTTGCGTCCAGCCAGAATTTCCGAAAAATGCACCGAGTCTGAAATGGACTTGACCAGCTCCTGGTATTCGCGGTATTTGTCTGAATGCTCCAGCCAGTCCAGTTTCCAGTATTCGGGGTGATGTAGGTCGGCAAAACCGCCTTCAATCAGGGCGCGGACAAAGTTCATGGTGATGGCGGAATTGGAATGGCCCTGCAACAAGCGCTGCGGATCAGGACGGCGCGCTTCGGCCGTGAATTCCTGCCTATTCACCAGGTCACCGCGGTAGGACGGCAAAGTCACCCCATCCCGGGTTTCGGTGTCGCTGGAACGTGGCTTGGCAAACTGGCCAGCGAAGCGCCCAACCCGAACCACTGGCATGTGCAGGCCGTGAATCAGCACCAGGCTCATTTGCAGCAGCACCTTGAGGCGGTTGGAAATAATCGACGGATTGCAGTCGGAAAAGCTCTCGGCGCAATCCCCACCCTGTAAGAGAAACCGTTTTCCGGCCTGGACTTCGGCCAGCATGCGTTTCAGCGACAGCACTTCCCAGGACGTGACCAGTGGTGGCAGGGATTCTAGCGTGGTCAAAGCCCGCTGCAAGGCGGCCGGGTCATCGTAGCTGGCTTGCTGGCGGGCCGAGCGGGTTTTCCAGCTGTCTGGTTTCCAGTCAGGGGCGTTGGATACGGGCTGCATGAGATTATCTCCGTGGCTGTGGGGGTTCAACACGACGCGTGACCCACCACAGGCTGTATAGCAAATAAATGGCAAAAACCACAATCATCCAGGCCGGCATGGACAGACCCAGCAGGCGCCAGGACACCTCGGCGCATTCGCCCGAACCACTGAGCACACTGGTGATAAATTCTTTGAACGGATAATTGTCAAACATAAAGCCTAGCCCGGGGCCACAGTCTGGCACCTGATCCGGAGGCAGGGATTGCAACCAGACGTGGCGGGCCGCCACACCGATACCGAAAAGGGAGAAGACCACCAGCCAGAAACCAATCAGGCGACGCCAGAAGGGTTTCCACGACGGCAATAACAACGCCAGCAGAAACAACAGCCCCAATGCGGCCACAATCACCCGCTGCAGCATGCACAACGGGCACGGGTCCAGGTAATTGACGTATTCCTGGTAGTAAGCAAAGGCCAACAAACCAGCACTGCCAAGGACGGGCAACAAGGTCATTAATTTGAAATTCTTACTGTGCATGGATGCCACCGTTTTCGGCACTTGATTGCGGGGCAAATATAATAGCGCGTTTACTCACGGTTTCCACGTTTTCGGGCATAAAAATTCCGCTCTGGCCGCGATGTGTTGTGTTTTTTCAGCCTGAAGATAGAGAATGCAACACGTCGGCGTGGTGGAGCAAAGGGGTAATCCCCCCGAAAAATAAGCGGGGTCAGAAGTAGAGAATTTTTGTAAACTAAAGACAGAGGTTCTCCCATGAAAAGATCACGATTTAGCGACAGTCAGATATTGGCCATCCTGAAGGCCCACGAAGCCGGCACAAAAGTGGCCGACC
>WGBZ01000067.1 GCA_015494035.1 Lysobacterales bacterium
GCGAAAACGCACCTCGTGTTTGGTGGGGTGAACGTTAACGTCCACCAGCGCCGGGTCCAGCTCCAGGTACAGCACAAAGGCCGGATAGCGGCCATGAAAAAGCACGTCCTGATAGGCCTGTCGCACCGCGTGCCCGATGAGTTTGTCGCGCACCATGCGGCCATTGATGTAGAAAAACTGGCGGTCGGGCTGGGCCCGGTTCCAGGACGGCCTGGCCACCCAACCGTGCAGGCGCAAAGCACCACGCTGTTCATCGATGGCAATGGCGTTGTCAAAGAAATCCGCACCTAGCAACTGGGCAATGCGGTTTCGGCGAATCTGTTCACTGTCGCCGCCGGTTGAATTGCGCACCACCTTGCCGTTGTGACTGAGGGTGAATTCCACATCAAACCGGGACAGGGAGACTTTCTTGATGAGTTCGTCAATGCGCAGGAATTCGGTGCGGTCGGTTTTCAGAAAACGCCGCCGGGCCGGGGTGTTGTAGAACAGGTCGCGCACTTCAACCCGGGTGCCCACCGGCGCCGCTGCCGGCTTCACCGGCTGGCAACGCCCGCCATCGCAGACCAGCTCATGCGCATGTTCGGCTTCGGCTGTGCGGCTGGTCAGACTGAAGCGCGAGACTGACACGATGCTGGGCAGGGCTTCGCCGCGAAAACCCAACGAGTTCAGGGCTTCCAGGTCATCCAGCGACTGGATTTTGCTGGTGGCGTGGCGCTGAATGGCCAGTGGCATTTCCTCCGCGCTCATGCCGCAGCCATTGTCACTGACCCGCACGCATTTCTTGCCGCCTTGTTCAATGTCGATCTGGATGCGGGTGGCACCGGCATCCAGTGCGTTTTCCACCAGTTCCTTGACCACCGAGGCCGGTCGCTCAATGACTTCACCAGCGGCAATCTGGTCAATCAACAAGTCAGGCAGTTTATGAATGCGCATGGGCTGTATCGAAAGGGGTTCGGGGGTTAAAGGTCAAACTCGGCGATCACCGGTGCGTGATCCGAAGGTCGCACCCAGGTGCGCGGTTCCACGTCTATCCAGGCCGCGGTGAGTTTTTTGGCCAGGGCTTCGCTGGCCAGAATCAGGTCAATGCGCAGGCCACGCTTGCGGCGAAAGGCGGCGGCCCGATAGTCCCACCAGCTGAAATGCCCCGGCTCGTCATTCAGCGCCCGAAAGGTGTCCACCAGCCCCAGGTTCAGGAGTTTTTTCAACCAGCCGCGTTCCTCTTTAGTGCAGTGAATCTGGCCTCGGCATTCTTCGGGATCGAAAACATCGCGGTCGTCCGGGGCGATATTGAAGTCCCCCACCACCACCAGATACGGGTGCTTTTCCAGTTCGGCGGCCACGAATTCAGTGACTTTTTCCAACCAGTGTTTTTTGTAGGCGAATTTTTCGCTGCCCGGCTCCTGGCCGTTGACCACGTACAGGTTAATTACACGCACACCGTCAATGGTCGCGGCAATAATGCGCCGTTGTTCATCGTCCAGCCCGGGGATGTCCTTCACCACATCGGTGGGTTCGGCCTTGCTGATAATGGCCACGCCGTTATAGGTGCGTTGGCCATTGGCCACGGCGTGGTAGCCTTTTTCGGCAAAGGCCTCAAACGGAAAGCGATCATCGGGGATTTTCAGCTCCTGCAAGCCCAGCACATCGGGGTTTTCCTTGTCCAGCCATCGCAGCACATGGGGCAGGCGCACATTGAGTGAATTGACGTTCCAACTGGCTATTTTCATGCAACGTGTGTCCTGTTATGAGTTCCAGACTGGCACCGGACGAGCTTGCCCGGTGCGTGGGTATAAATTCAGAATGGCTTGGCAAAAACCAGCCAGAGGATGCCCAGCAGAATAAACACCGGCATCTCGTTAAACCAGCGAAACCACACATGGGAGTGATTTTCTCTGCCTGTAACAAAATTCTTGTGGATGCGGATGCACCAGTGATGATACGCCAATAGCACCACCACCAGGGTGATCTTGGCATGGATCCAGCCCTGAGTGAAGTAGGCGCCACTGAATCCACCGGATTGCAGGTACAAAAGCCAGGTGCCGGTGATGAGTACAAAGACCATGGTGAAATTCATCATGCGAATCAGACGCGCTTCCATGCCGGTTAACAGGTTTTTTTCGCAGTCATCCCTGGCCATGGCGTGGTTTACAAACAGCCGCGGCAGGTAAAAAATGCCGGCGAACCAGCTGATGACAAAAAACACATGCAGGATTTTCGCCAGGGTAACGGTGGACATGGTGTGCCTCATTTGTCATTTCAGATGAACCCTATTCTAACCCGTCAGGTCAATGTTCTTTCTTCTACGCCATCATCTGCCGACTTTTTGTCATAACATTGTTAGCCTGTTGTCCACGGGCTGACCGAACGAAATGGAGCGGGCAATGGAATGTGCTCCGGTGCTGGCTGGTATAATCTCGGCCAGGCTGTCAACGTACCATATCAACCGCCGGGTTCAGCTGTTCGCTATTTGATCGTTTATTGAAAAGGGCAAACCGTGGCCATTACTCCTCCCCAATCCCCCAGGCTGGTGATTCAACCGGCGCCGAGTCAGCCCCGGCTTACCGTGACCGTCCGCTGGCTGCTGTGCGTGATCCTTGGGGCGGCCATTGGCTTCTACCTGGGTTACCGATTGGGTGCGGATAACGAACAGAATTGGCAACAACGCTACCAACGGTTGCAGGTGGATTACCGCGAGGAAGAAACCAAATGGCAGCAGGCGCAGGCGCAGTTGTCACTCTTGCAAACCGAGAACCGGGTGCAACACGAAGCCCTGCTGGAACTGCAGGCCAGTTTGCACCAACAGGCCAAAAAGCTCAGCGAACGGCAAAAGGAC
>WGBZ01000068.1 GCA_015494035.1 Lysobacterales bacterium
TTTCAGGGAAGAGCAAACGCGGCATGTACTGGATCACCCCGATCCAGCCCATTGGCAAGCACCTCCTGATCCGGCTACTGGCCAATGAAACCTTTGCAACAGCCGGTTATCGGCATCCTGGGTGGCGGCCAACTGGCCCGCATGATGGCCCTGGCGGGCTACCCCCTGGGCATGCGCTTTCTTTTTTTTGATCCGGATCCCCAAGCCTGCGCTGGCCAGGTCGGTCCGCTCATCACAGCGGGTTATGACGACACCAAAGCCCTGGATGAATTTATGCGGGAAGTGGACGTAGTCACCTTCGATTTTGAAAACGTGCCGGTTTCCACCGTGCGCTATGTGCAACAGCGGCGCGCGGTTTACCCTGACCCATCCGTGCTGGAAATTTCACAGGACCGACTGCTGGAAAAAAGGTTCTTCCAAAAATTGGGCCTGCCTGTGGGCCAGTTTTTCCCAGTCAATAGTTATTCCGAGCTGGCTTTTGGTGCCAAAAGCTATGAATTTGACGCATTATTGAAAACCCGGCGCATGGGCTATGACGGCAAAGGGCAATTCCGGATCACCCCAGGCGCGGACCTGAAATCCATATGGGAGCAGGCCAGGGGGCGAAAACTGGTGTTGGAACAGCGTGTGCCTTTCGAGCGCGAAATATCGGTGATAACTGTGCGGGATGCCGATGGTCAGCTGAGTCAGTACGCGGTCACGGAAAACAAGCACAATAACGGTGTGCTGGCCACCAGCACGGCTCCGGCCCGTTATACCGACAGCTGCCAGCTGGCCAAAACCCATGCCCGCACCATTGCCGAAGCCCTGGAATACGTCGGCGTGTTAGTGATCGAGTTTTTTGAAACCCCTGACGGCGTGCTGATCAATGAAATGGCGCCACGGGTTCACAATTCCGGGCATTGGACCATCGAAGGCGCCTTGACCTCCCAGTTTGAAAACCATTTACGCGCCGTATGTGGTTGGCCACTGGGCAGTACGGATTCGTGGGGTTATGCTGCCATGTTGAACTGGATAGGCAGTGTGCCGAATATTGCCTGCATGCCCAAACAGGCACACATACACCACCATTTGTACGGCAAAACGCCGCGTGCCGGGCGCAAGGTCGGGCACACCACCATTACCGCCGAAGACCCGGCCAACTTGCAGCGCAAGGTGGTCAATTTTGCCAAACAGTTGAGCGATTCCCTGGGGAAGCTCTGATTGAATCGTGACACGGCATCTTGCGGCGTAAAATCGTCTATTTCTGCGTTGCGAACCTTCACAATAGCCTTGCTATTGCGTGCGGTTTGCGCCTTGTACTGAACAATTTGAGATGACAATCTGTTCGCGTAGCCGATACGTGATGGCACTGAACCACCGAACACATTAGATGCAGGCACAGAAAAACCCGCGCTGAGGCGGGTTTTCTGTGTCCAGACCGGACTGGTTTGGTTTCAATAGTGTTTATTGAACTTTCAGCTCAGTGCGGCGATTCTGGGCGCGTCCGGCTTCAGTGCTGTTGTCAGCAATGGGTTGGGATTCGCCGTAACCGCGCCAGCTCAGGCGATCAGCGTCGATGCCATGATCAACCAGGTAGTCATAAACCACTTTCGCGCGGCGTTCGGACAGTTTCTGGTTGTAAGACTCGGATCCACGTGAATCGGTGTGGCCAGCCACTTCGACCTTGATTTGCGGGTGGTTCTTCAAGGTGTTGACTGCCGCATCAAGGATACGGATGGATTCCGGCTTGAGCGTGGACTTGTCATAGTCAAAGTGCACGCCCTGCAGTTCGATCACGACCTGGACTTCACAGCCGGTTTTATCCACCACGGCGCCTGCGCGAGTGTTGGGGCACTGATCATCCCGGTTGACAACGCCATCTCGGTCATCGTCCAGCATGCCGGTGTCAATGGTGCAGCCAGAAGCATCCACCTTGTCGCCCTCTGGGGTATTGGGGCACTTGTCATTGGCATCACTGACGCCATCGTGATCGCTGTCTGTCTGGGGTGCCGGTTGCATGGCGGCGGCACCCGCGGCAGCGGCTGCGGCAGCCGGAGCTTCACCCAGGGCAATATTCAGGCCCAGTGAAAACATCCAGTCACCGAAGTCATCCCGTGGATAAAAGGTGGCATCATCCGTATCCAGGCGACAGCGCAACTCGGTTTTGAGCTTGACGTTGTCTGTCAGGCTTTTGGTCAAGCCGCCAGACAGGTTGTACATCATGTTGTGTCCATTATCCCAGATGCTGCGGTGCTTCAATGAGCCGGCCCCAAAGCCCACAAAGGGGCGCCAGCCATTGTTTTCATGAAAGTGGTAACGTCCCATCAAGCCAAAGCCGGTGTAGTCCACATCCGGTGAGCCGCCTGCTGGTGACAGAGAATACCGATCCAGTTCGAGGTCGAGAGAAATGTGTTCAGTAATAAAACGCCCCAAGCCAATACTGAGGAAAAAATCACTGTCGAGGTTCTTTTCAGAGTCCGGTTTCACCAGTCCAAAACTTGGCGTGACGTAAAAACGATCGTCAAAATGGTTGTCGGCCACTGCCGCAGTACTGGCTAATGCCAGGCTCAATAAAATTACACCCTTTTTCATGACATGTCTCCCTTGTGTTTAGTGGTTGCCTGAGGTTTCTGTCGAAATAACAGAATGAATAAAATTATATCACAGCGGGCTTTTGCCGCCCTTGTGCCGTGGGCATATGGCCCTGGCGTCACACTTGTTTACGCTTGCACTCAGGTGAGTTCTCGTTGCATTGGTTGCGCGTTAACGATTCGATCAGAGCTTCCCTGAGCTATAATCTATGGCCGTCTTGTCAGGATTCAAACCCAATGAGCCAAATAAAAGACCGTTTTCGCGGCTTTCTGCCAGTGGTGGTGGACGTGGAAACCGGCGGTTTTAACAATCAGTCTGATGCCTTGCTGGAAATAGCCGCCGTGCCCATTGAAATGGCTGAAGACGGCCGGTTAAAACCTGGTCCCAGCGTGAATGCCTACGTGCAGCCTTTTGAGGGCGCCAACATTGATCCCAAGGCCCTGGAGATTACCGGCATTGAACTCGATCACCCCTTGCGTAATGCCCAGTGCGAACGCGATGCACTGGGCAAGGTATTTACCCACGTGCGCCAAGCAGTCAAGGACGCCGGTTGTACCCGCGCCATCCTGGTGGGCCACAATGCCCATTTTGACCTGGGCTTTGTGAATGCGGCGGTGGAACGCGCCGGCATCAAGCGCAACCCCTTTCACCCCTTCAGCTGTCTGGACACGGTGACCCTTTCTGCCCTGGCCTTTGGCCAGACAGTGCTGGCCCGAGCCATTGCCGCTGCCGGCATCGAATGGGACTCCTCGCAGGCGCACTCGGCCCTGTATGACACCGAAAAAACGGCGGAACTATTCTGTGTCGTGCATAACCTGTGGCATGAAAAAAATCGCACCTGACGGGCAACCCTCTGTGGCCTTAAGCCGATAGTTTTCCTACGGAAGCTCTGATTGAATCTGGCGCGAGCAGATTGTTGTGGAAAATTGTTCAGTTCAAGGTGCAAACCGCACGTAATAGCAAGGCTATTGCGAAGGTTTGCAACGTCCGAAATGGACGATTTTATGTCACAAAATGCCGTGTCACGATTCGATCAGAGGTTCCCTACATGAAATTCCCGCACCCCCTGATACCGGGCACGTTGCTGCGCCGTCATCACCGTTTCCTGATGGATGTTCGTCTGGACGACGGCCGTGAAATCACGGCACACTCGGGCAATACTGGCGGCATGTTGGGCTGTTCAACGCCAGGCATGCGTGTCTGGCTCAGCATTTCACCCAATCCGGGGCGCAAATACCCGCATTCCCTGGAGCTGGTGCAACCGAATCCGGACGAATGGGTGGGGGTGAATACCCTGTTGCCCAACAAGCTTGTGCGGGAAGCCATTGAGCAGCGATTATTTCCGGCTTTTGCCGCTTACTCCGACATTCGACCGGAGGTCCGCTATGGCACCGAAAACAGCCGCGTGGATATGTTACTGCGTGGACAGGGTGTGCCTGACTACTACCTGGAAGTGAAAAATGTGACTTATTGCCAACAGGGCAGGGCCTTGTTTCCCGACGCAGTCACAGCGCGTGGCACGCGGCACCTGCGTGAGTTGCTGCGCATGCGGCACCAGGGCCACCGAGCGGCGGTGGTTTTCTGTGTCCAGCACAGCGAAGCCAGACGGTTTGCGCCGGCCCGACACATTGACCCGGTTTACGCAGACACATTGTGCCAGGCTGCCGGGGAAGGGCTTGAAGTGTATGCCTGGCAAGCTCGCATGAGCCCCGAGGAAGTGGTCATCACTTCGCAGTTGCCTGTAGAAGCTCTGATCGAATCATGAACTCGCCTCTCATACCTGAAATGACCGATAACTGCGTTGAAGTCCTTGCCAATAGCCCGCTATTGGCTGCGAACTTCGCCTTGTTCTCGAACATTTCAGACAAAGCTGCTGCGTACAGATTCGACTGTGGACCAGAAGCGCTTGCCGCCGGGGTGCAATAAGGCTTCCAATGAAAACCTGCATGCTGTAAAATTAGAGGGATTTTCGCCCTTTGATTGCCCGAAGATCCGGTGCGGGCGAAAAGAACGTCGCCTTGATGATTCCTTAGGGAAGCTCTGGTTGAATCTGGTGCGAGTAGATTGTCGTGTAAAGTTGTTCAGTTCAAGGCGCAAACCGCACGCAATAGCAAGCTATTGTGAAGGTTTGCAACGCAGAAAGGGACGGTTTTACGCTTCAAGGTGCCGTGTCACGATTCGATCAGAGCTTCCCTGGAAGACTCGAGGCAAAATCCTGCGTTTTTCCAGGTACCATCCTCAAAATGGTACCGCACAGGCAGCTGGGTGCCAGACAACTGGTCTCTGCCTGGGGAAAGCGTGTGTTTAAAACCCGCCTGCATTGTGAGAGCCAGACTGCCTCCACAAGCCGGCTTAATACCTGAAGGAAAACCAATGGCAAACGTAACTGTAAAACAACTGCTCGAATCCGGTGCGCATTTTGGCCACAAGACACGCTACTGGAACCCCAAAATGGCACCATACATCTTTACGGCCCGCAACAAGATTCACATCATTGACCTGCGCAAGACCGAAGAACTGTTTAAGGAAGCCCTGAACTTCATCAGCAAGCTGGCGGCGCGTCGCGGCAAGCTGCTGTTTGTTGGCACCAAGCGTTCAGCCAGCAAGGCGATCAAGGAAGAGGCCACCCGCAGTGGCATGCCTTTTGTTTCTCACCGTTGGTTGGGTGGCATGCTGACAAACTACAAGACGGTGAAAGAGTCCATCAATCGCCTGAAGGACCTGGAAGCCATGGAAAAGGACGGTCGCATGGAGCGGCTGATCAAAAAAGAACAACTGAAATTGCGCCGCGAAAAGGAAAAGCTGGAAAAAAGCCTGGGCGGCATCAAGAACCTCAATGGTCATCCCGATGCGCTGTTCGTGGTTGATACCCGCAATGAGGCCATTGCCATCAAGGAAGCCAATAAGCTGGGCATCCCCGTCATTGCTATTGTGGACACCAACAACTCCTTTGAAGGGGTTGATTATGTGATTCCAGCCAACGACGATGCCATGAAAGCCATTCGCCTGTACGCGACCACGGTTGCCGATGCGGTGCTGGAAGGGCGTGCCTCCATGCCTTCCACCGCGGCAGAACTGGCTGAAGAGAGTGCCGAAAAGAGTGCCGAAAAGAGCGAAGGCACAGACAAGGAAGAAGCGTCCAAGCCAGCCAAGAAAAAAGTGGCCAAGAAAACCACCAAGAAAGCGGCTGAAAAGGCGGAAAAACCCGCCAAGGAAACTGCAGTGAAAGCTGAAGAAAAGGCTGAAGGCGACGACAAGGCTACAGAAAAAGCCGAAGAAGGCGAAAAGAAAGTGGCCAAGAAGAAAACGGCCAAGAAGAAAGTTGCCAAGAAGACAGCCGCCAAAAAAGAAGCCGCTGAAGACAAAGCAGACGAGAAAGAATCCACCGAAGCCGCTGAATAAGCGCCCGCCTGGATTCATCGCAATCTGAGGGCCTGCCATGGCAGGCCCTTGTGATCAGAACACTTACCTATTGCGGCCATGTGCCGCAGGCAAACCAACGAGGACATAAGCATGGCAATTACTGCATCCCTGGTAAAAGAACTGAGAGAGCGCACTGGCGTGGGCATGATGGAATGCAAAAAAGCGCTGGTGGAAACCAATGGCGACATTGATGCAGCCATTGAGCTGTTGCGCAAGACGGGCGCGGCCAAGGCCGACAAGAAGTCCGGCCGCGTGGCTGCCGAGGGCGTGATTCAGATTGCCGGCAGTGACGACAACAAAAAGGTCGTGCTGGTGGAAATCAACTGTGAAACCGACTTTGTGGCCAAGGATGAAAACTTCCTGAACTTCTGCGAACAGGTGGTGGACACCGCCCTCAAAACCGGACTGGAAGACGTGGAAGCCCTGATGGGTACAAAAGTCGTTGACGACGCCACACTGGATCAACTGCGCAAGGAGCTGATTGCCAAGATCGGTGAAAACATTCAGGTTCGTCGCGTGACCCAGGCCCAGGCCGAAAACGACAATGGTGTCATCGGTACCTATAATCACGGTGGCCGCATTGGCGTGGCCGTGGTCCTGAAAGGTGGCGATGAGGAATTGGCCAAAGACATCGCCATGCACATCGCCGCGGTCAAGCCGGAATACATTTCTGCTGGCGACGTGCCGGCTGAAGTGCTGGACAAAGAGCGTGAAATTCTCACCGCCCAAGCCGCTGACAGCGGCAAACAGGCTGAAATTATCGCTAAAATGGTTGAAGGCCGTTTGCGCAAGTTCCTGGAAGAAATCACCCTGCTGGGCCAGAAGTTCGTCAAGAACCCTGACCTGACCGTGGAAAAACTGCTGAAGGAAAAAGGCGCCCAAGTCGTCGATTACAAGCGCTTGGAAGTGGGCGAGGGCATCGAGAAGAAAGAAGACAACTTTGTGGAAGAGGTTATGGCGCAAGCCCGTGGAAACTGATCAGCCCAAATACCGACGCATCCTCCTCAAACTCAGCGGCGAAGCCCTGATGGGCGAGGAGGATTATGGCATTGATCCCAATGTGATCAACCGCATTGCCGCCGAAGTCGCTCAGGTCATGGACCTGGGCGTCGAGGTGGGGATCGTGATTGGTGGCGGCAACATTTTCCGTGGCGCCGGCCTGGCCAAGTCCGGCATTGACCGCGTGACGGGCGACCACATGGGCATGCTGGCCACGGTGATGAATTCGTTGGCCTTGCAGAATGCCATCGAAAAACAGGGCAAGAAAGTGCGAGTCATGTCCGCCATAGAAATCCACGAAGTGTGCGAAGACTATATTCGCCGCAAGGCCATTCGCCACCTGGAAAAAGGCAATGCCGTGGTTTTTGCAGCTGGCATCGGCAACCCGTTTTTTACCACTGACTCGGCAGCCAGCTTACGAGCCATAGAAATTGATGCCGATCTGGTGCTGAAAGCCACCAAAGTGGATGGTATCTATTCTGCCGATCCAGTCACCAATCCGGATGCCGTCAAGTACAATCACCTCGACTACGATGAAGTGATCGAAAAGAAACTGGCTGTCATGGACACTTCGGCTGTGGTGCTGTGCCGGGACCAGAACATGCCCATCCAGATTTTCAACATGAATCGCGAAGGCGCTTTGCTGGACATTGTCAAAGGCAGCCCGATTGGCACCATAGTCAGTGCCAAACCCCCTCAAACCGATGTGGCCAAACAGGGAGAAACGCAATGATTAACGAAATCCAGAAAGACGCTAAAAGCCGCATGGCCAAGAGCATTGATGCCCTCAAACACGAGTTGACCGGTGTCCGCACCGGGCGCGCCAACACCAGCCTGCTGGATGGCATCATGGTGGATTACTACGGCTCGGCCACGCCCCTGAACCAGGTGGCTAACATTGCCGTTTCGGACTCCCGCACCCTCACTATTCAGCCTTGGGAAAAAACCATGGTGGCGCCCATTGAAAAGGCCATCATGAGCTCCGATCTGGGCCTGAACCCGGTGACCGTTGGCACCAATATCCGTATTCCTTTGCCGCCGCTCACCGAAGAGCGTCGCAAGGAGCTGGTCAAACTGGTGGGTCACATTGGTGAGCAGGCCAAGGTGGCCATCCGCAACATCCGTCGCGATGCCAACACCCAGCTCAAGAACCTCCTCAATGACAAGGAGATCACCGAAGACGAACTGCGTCGTGGTGAAGACCTGATACAGAAACTGACCGATGAATACACCAAACAGGTGGACAGCATCGTCAAGGAAAAAGACGACGAACTGATGGAAATCTGACCCCCGTGTCAGAACAGCCGTCGACCCAACCCAGGCACATTGCCATCATCATGGATGGCAATGGCCGCTGGGCGGCCCGCAAACGCCGGCCACGCACCTTCGGCCACCAGGCCGGTGTCAAGGCCGTGCGGCGCACCATCGAATACTGCCTCAAGCACGGCATTCCCCACCTGACCCTGTTTGCTTTCAGCAGTGAAAACTGGCAACGCCCCGAGCAGGAAGTGCAACGGCTCATGGAGTTGTTCATGCGTGCGCTGGAAAAAGAAGTCCCCCAGTTGCATGAAAACAATGTGCGCCTGAATTTCATTGGTGATTTGAGCCGCTTTTCCAGTCGTTTGCAGGAAAAGATGCACAAGGTGGCAGAACTTACGGCCAGTAATCGCGCCTTGCACCTGAACATCGCCATCAATTATGGCGGTCGTTGGGATATTGTTCAGGCGGCCAGACGCATGGCAGCGGCCATTCAGGCAGGCACCATCGACAGACAGTCTGTGAGCGAGAAAGATTTTAGCCAGTTCATCGCCTTGCACGGCAGTCCAGACCCGGATTTGCTGATCCGCACCGGCGGAGAACAGCGCATCTCCAATTTTCTCCTGTGGCAACTGGCCTATACTGAACTGTGGTTTACCGACACCCTGTGGCCGGATTTTGGAACGGAGCAACTGGATCTGGCCATCGCCGATTTCCAACAGCGCGAACGCCGCTTTGGTAAAATCACCCCTTCGCAGGCCGATTCCGATTAATAGACAGTCTGTTTGCGGCCAGTGTGGCGGCCACCTTAAAGGAATTTTATGCTCAAAACGCGTGTCCTGACTTCCGTGATTCTTGCGCCGCTGGTGCTGGCCGTGAGCTGGTATGGCGATGCCCGTGTATTTTCCGCCTTTAGCGCCGTGCTCATGGCACTGGTGCTGCATGAATGGTTAGCCATTACCTATCGACATCAGGGCCTGGCGCAATGGCTGTTGCCTGCGATTGTGGCAGCCATCATCGTGGGCCACGGCCTGAATGCCTCGATTTCCATTCGCACTATCGTTTATATGGCCGTGGGTCTGTGGGCCTTGGCGTTGCTGTGGCTGGCCAATCCGCGCCTGGGCTATGGTGATGCGGTGATTGCCACCAAACTCAAGGCTTACCTGGGCACCTTTCTGGCCCTGGCCGCCGGCCTGGCGCTGGTAACCCTGCACAACCACGTCCATCGTGGCCCCGTTTGGACCGTCATCCTGTTTGGCCTGATCTGGGTGGCTGATATCGGCGCCTATTTTTCCGGGCGTCTGTTTGGTCGTCACAAGCTGGCTCCAGCCATCAGCCCGGGAAAAACCGTTGAAGGTGTGCTGGGGGCCTTGTTGTTTGTGAGCCTCTACGCGGTTGCCATTGCCTGGTGGTTGAAGCTGCCCGTGGTCAAGCTGGTGGCAGGTTTCTGTGCCGTTGCGCTGGTGTCGGTGGTGGGCGATCTGACCGCCAGCCTGGTCAAGCGCCAGGGAGAGGTCAAGGACAGCGGACGCTGGTTGCCGGGCCACGGCGGCTTTCTCGACCGTTTTGACAGCCTGCTGGCTGCCGCGCCATTTTTTCTGGCCCTGGTCGTCTGGTTGAGCGCACGGGCATGAGCTTGACATGAAAACAGCCTCGCCATTACAGGTGGCCATCCTGGGCGCCACCGGTTCCATCGGAGACAACACCCTGGATGTGTTAGCCCGTCATGGCGAGGCGTTTCAGGTGGCATTGCTGACTGGCCACAAGAACCTTTCCAAGCTGGCCAAACTGGCCGAGCAGTGGCAGCCGCAACATGTGGCCACCAGTGATCCAGGCAGTCTGTCAACGCTCCGGGAAGCTATACAGGGCTTGGCGTCACCAACGACTGCTATTCATGCTGGCATGGAGGCCATCAGCGCGCTGTGCGCCTCGGATGCCATTGATGTGGTGGTGGCCGGAATGGTGGGTTCAGCCGGTGTGGAACCGGTACTGGCTGCAGCCGCTGCGGGCAAAACCATCCTGCTGGCCAACAAGGAATCGCTGGTGATGGCCGGCGACATTGTCATGCGAACCGCGCGTGCCAGCGGTGCCCGGATTATCCCACTGGACAGCGAACACAACGCCATTTACCAGTGCCTGCCGGATGATTACGTGTGTGGCCAGGCGCCGGAATCCGTGCATAAACTCATCCTTACCGCCTCCGGTGGCCCGTTCTGGGACCGGCCGGCCGAGACGTTTTCCGACATCACTCCCGAACAGGCCTGTAACCACCCCAAATGGCGCATGGGGGCAAAAATTTCGGTGGACTCGGCCACGCTTATGAACAAGGGGCTGGAACTGATTGAGGCCCATTGGCTGTTCAATCTGCCAGCCACGCAGCTGGATGTGCATGTGCACCCACAGTCACTGGTGCATTCGCTGGTGGTTTACGAAGACGGCTCATTGCTGGCCCAGCTGGGTGAGCCGGACATGCGAATCCCCATCGCCTATGGCCTCGGCCAGTGCCTGTCAGTAACGGGAAAGCGGCCGCTCCGACTGCCCTCTGGTGCCAAAACGCTGGATCTTTTAAGCCATGGCACCCTGGCGTTTTATCCGCCCGATGATGACAAATTTCCCAGCTTGAAGCTGGCCCGCCAGGCCATAGAAGCCGGCGGCATACTGGCTGCCGCCTTGAATGCCAGCAACGAGGAAACCGTACAGGCTTTTCTGGATCATCGCATTTCCTTTCCCGCCATTGCCCGCATCAATGCCCGGGTAATAGAGAAAATCCACAACCAGCCGGTGGAATCTTTCGAACATCTGCAGCAAGTTGATGTCGAAGTGCGGGCAATGACGCAAAACGAGATCCATGCCCATGCCTGATTTTTTTGGTCCCATTCTCTGGCTGCTGGTCACACTGGGAATTCTGGTGACTTTCCATGAACTGGGCCATTTTCTCGCCGCCCGTTTTTTTGGTGTCAAAGTGTTGCGTTTCAGCATCGGCTTTGGGCGTCCTTTCTGGTCCTTCACGGACAAACGTGGCACCGAAATAGCCGTGGCTCCAATTCCGCTGGGGGGCTACGTCAAAATGCTCGATGCGCGCGAAACCGACGTGCCGGAGAATGAAAAATACCTGAGTTACAACAGCAAACCGGCGTGGCAAAAAGCCATTATCCTGTTTGCCGGGCCAGCGTTTAACCTGATACTGGCCGTGTTTATGTACTGGCTGATGTTTGTGGTGGGCAAACCCGAAGTGGTACCGACACTGGGCCCACCGGCTGCCTTGTTGGCCGAAGCCGGTGCCCGCGAGGGTGATCAGCTGCTGCGCATCAATAAGGAACCGGTTCGCAGCTGGCAGGACGTAAGCCTGGAATTGATGGCAGCCGGTCTCGACAAGCAGGATGTGGAGGTGGAAGTGCGCCGTGGTGACCGGCAACGGGTGAGCCTGAAGCTGCCCCTGTCAAAACTGCCTGAAGGCCTGGCTGAAAGCGAGTTGTTTGAGGTCATCGGGCTGAAACCGTGGCGACCGCACTTCAGCAATGAGGTGGGCAAGGCACCAGCGGATATGCCGGCGGCCAGGGCCGGGGTGCAAGCCGGGGACCGGATTTTGGCGGTCAATGACCAAGCCACCGGATCCTGGCAGCAGATCGTCTCAGCATTGGCTCAGGCGCAGCAGAATCAACCGGATGAACCGATCAGCTTGCGGATCCAGCGTGGCAGCCGCCAGTTGACCCTCACCATACCGGCCATGGTCACGGAGGCCAAAAGCGGTCGCCGCGTGATTGGTGTCTCTCCAAAACCACCGGAAGAGGCCGAACGCGCCTTTGCCAAATCCCTGGTTTATACCCTCCAGCTCGACCCTGTCAGCGCCGTTCCGGCAGCGTTTGCCGAAACCTGGCGCATGACCAAAGCCACTTTTGGCATGTTTGGCCGCATGCTCACGGGCAAGGCCTCATTAAAGAACATTTCTGGTCCCATTACTATCGCCAAAGTGGCCAATGACTCGGCGGGCATGGGGCTGAGCTGGTTTCTGGCCTTTCTGGCGC
>WGBZ01000069.1 GCA_015494035.1 Lysobacterales bacterium
AATGTTCGAGAACAAGGCGGAGTTCGCAGCGAATAGCCGGCTATTCGCTGCGAACTCCGCCTTGTTCTCGAACATTTCCGGCATAACCTGCTTCGTCCAGATTTAATCAGAGCTTCCCTAGCGAGCTTCTATCAGCCCAGGCAAAAAACCCGTCCCTGTGGCGGGTTTTGTTTTGCATTGGTCGGTCAAAGTTTGTCCGCTTATTGTTTTTCTTGAAGACCACCCGCGCGATTCGGTCACGGCGGCGCCATCAGCGGTCCTTTTGGTTTTAATCCGCCAGCGGCTGCCCTACAATAACGGACTGTTTCATTACCTGCAGAAGACCTCATGCGTCACCGGATTATCATTCATTTTGGCGAGTTGACCCTGAAGGGCCAGAATCGCCGCGAGTTTGTCAAAAAACTGCGTCAGAACGTGCGCCGTAAATTACAGGCCATGGGCTACGGGCCTGACAATGGCTGGGACGTGGTGGCCATTCACGACCGCATGTTTGTGGAGGTTCCCGCCCAGCACAGCGACGACATCGAGCAGGTGCTGCAAGCCATTGCCGAGATTCCCGGCATTGCCTGGCTGACTCATGTGCACTGGTTTTCGGCCAAAGAATACGACATCTTTTCGCCCCAGCCAGAGCTGGACTTTCTCGATCAGCTGATTGAGAAGCTCGGCCAGGAAAGCTACCGGGACGGGGCCAGTTTTGCCGTGCGGGTCAAACGTGCCGACAAGCGTTTCGCCATCGGCTCCAAGGCACTGGAACAGCGCCTGGCAACCGTATTGCTAAAAAACACGCCGTGGAAGAAGGTCAATCTTAAGCACGCCGACCAGTTTTTTTACGTGGAAATCTCCTCACGCGGTATGGCGGTTTTTACCAACCGCATTAAGGGAGCCGGTGGCCTGCCGGTGTCTTCCACCGGTCGCGTACTGACCCTGCTGTCCGGCGGCTTTGATTCGCCCGTGGCGGCCTGGCTGATGGCCAAGCGCGGTTGCAATATTGACCTGATCCACTTCACCGCCAATCACGTGCGCGCCAATGACCTGGAATCTTACAAGGTCAGCCGCATTGCCAGACGCTTGAGCGAAATCGCCGGCAAGGTGCGCCTGATTATGGTGCCTTACACCCATTTTGACCTGGCCCTGATGGACAAGGGGCTGGACTACGACCTGATGCTGTTTCGCCGCTTCATGGCCAAGGTAGCCAGCCGGGTGGCCGACGAACTGCACGCGCAGGCGCTGGTGACTGGCGATAACCTGGGGCAGGTGGCCTCACAAACGCTGGAAAACATCGTTTCCATGACCAAGTCCATCGAATACCCCATCCTGCGGCCATTATTGACCTACGACAAGGACGAGATTATTGCCCTATCGCAAAAACTGGACTTGTTCGAGGTGTGCAAGGAACCCTACAAGGACTGCTGCGCGTTGATCAGCAACAACCCCAAAACCCGCACCTATCACGACCGCCTGCAAGCGGTGGAAGAACGGTTTTTCCCCGACTACGACGAGCTGATTCAGCAAACCCTGGACGAACGGCAGCAGATCACCTACCTTTTTGGCCAGCGTCAGGCCGAAAAGCCACGCGCCCAGGCCGTTGAAACAACCGCTTCAAGTGAGCCTGGCGACGCATGAGCATCATCATCCGCCCCATTCAGCCACAGGACAACCCGGCCATGTTCAGGGTCATCGAAACGGTGTTGCTGGAATTTGGCAAAACCGGCGAAGGCTATGCCATTGCCGACCCGGAAACCCGCCGCATGTTTGAAGCCTACGACCAACCCGGTCGCGCCTACTGGGTGGTGGAAAAGGACGGCCAGGTGCTCGGTGGCGCGGGGTTCGCGCCGGTGGACAACTGCGATGACCCAGGCATTGCCGAACTGCGGAAAATGTACTTCATGCCCGAGTTGCGGGGCCAGGGCCTGGCCGATGAGCTGATCACCCTGTGCCTGGAGAAAGCGCGCGAAGCCGGCTATCACAGCCTGTACCTGGAAACCATTCCGGAAATGCAGGCGGCGCAAAAGTTGTACCGGAAACACGGTTTTACCTATATCGACCAGCGCATTGGGGATTCCGGCCACCACAAATGTCACGTCTTCATGCAACGGGCGCTCTGAGCATGGCCAAGGACAAAAAAGCCTACCGCTGCACCCTGTGTGATGCCACCTTCACCAAATGGGCCGGGCAGTGTGGTGCCTGCGGGCAGTGGAACTGCCTGGAAGAAATTGCCGTGTCGCGCCCCGCCGCGGGCAAATCCTCAGCCCGCTTCAGCGGCTACGCCGGTGAGGTGTCCGATCGCAACATCAGCAAGCTGGGTTCGGTCAAGAGCGAGAATTACCGCCGCGAAAGCACCGGCATGAAGGAACTGGACCGCGTGCTGGGTGGCGGCCTGGTGGAAGGCTCGGTGGTGCTCATTGGCGGCGATCCGGGCATCGGCAAGTCCACCTTGCTGTTGCAGGTCATGGCCAGCCTTGAAGGTGACCTCAAACCGCTTTACGTCACTGGTGAGGAATCCCTGGCGCAAATTGCCTTGCGCGCCGAACGCCTGGGGCTGGACGCTTCCGGGCTCGACTGCCTGAGCGAAACCGGCGTGGAAAACATCATGGGCGCGGCCCTGGCGGCCAAACCCGATCTGATTGTGGTGGACTCCATACAAACCCTGTACACCGAAAACCTGACCTCCATTCCCGGCTCCGTGTCACAGGTGCGCGAATGCGCCGCGCAACTGGTGCGTTTTGCCAAACAACATGGCGTTTCCGTGGTGCTGGTGGGCCATGTCACCAAGGAAGGCGGCATCGCCGGCCCGCGCGTGCTGGAACACATGGTGGACACGGTGCTGTATTTTGAAAGCGACGGCAACAGCCGTTACCGGGTGCTGCGCGCGCTCAAAAACCGCTTTGGCGCCATTAACGAAATCGGCGTGTTTGCCATGACCGAAAAGGGCGTCAAGGAAGTGGGTAACCCGTCCGCCATTTTTCTTACCGAACATCGCCCGGACAAACCCGGCAGCGTGGTGATGGTTACGCGCGAAGGCACGCGCCCCTTGCTGGTGGAAGTACAGGCACTGGCTGACCAAAGCCCGCTGGGCAACCCGCGCCGCCTGACCGTGGGCCTGGATCACAATCGCCTGGCCATGTTGCTGGCGGTGTTGCACCGCATGTGCCAGGTGCCCATCCACGACCACGATATTTTTCTCAATGTGGTGGGTGGCATTAAAATCACCGAAACCGCGGCGGATCTGGCCGTTATTCTGGCCATTCTGTCCAGCTTCCGCAACCGACCCCTGCCGCGCGACACCATTGTGTTTGGCGAAGTGGGTCTGACCGGCGAAATCCGCCCGGTACCCAACGGCGAAGACCGCCTCAAGGAAGCCGCCCAGCACGGCTTCAAACAGGCCATCGTGCCCAAAGCCAACCTGGGCCCGTGGGCCAAATCCCTGAACATGAAAACCATCGGCGTGGACCAGATCAGCCAGGTACTGGAGCTGGTTTAAGCTCTGTTGGAGCCTGTTACATAAGGCATCTCTGATCGAATCGTGAACTCGCTAACATACCTGAAATATCCTGATTCAATCAGAGCTTCCTTGGCGTTCTTGCCCAATCTTGTATATGCTGATAATATACACTGCATGATCGACTGGGCACGAGTTACCGGCTTTGAATGGGATGCAGGGAATGCCCGCAAAAATGCTGACAAACACGACGTGAGCCAAGCCGAAGCCGAGCGCGTATTTTTTAATGAACCTTTACTGGTGCTGCCCGATCTGAAGCATAGCAGTCAAAACGAGGTCCGTTACCATGCGCTTGGCACAACCGACGAAAATCGATTGCTTCACATTACCTTTACTCTGCGTGCGTTTGGAACCTTGATTCGTGTCATCTCAGCCCGTGATATGCATCGTAAAGAGAGACTCTATTATGAGCAAGCCAAAAAAAGCACCACCTAAATTCAAAACCGAAGCTGAAGAACGCGCCTTCTGGGAAAGCCAAGATTCCAGTGATTACGTGGACTGGAAACAAGCTCTGCCGGTTTTGCTTCCAAATTTGAAGCCATCAACCAAAACCATATCCCTTCGGCTCCCGGAAGCATTATTGGAACGCATCAAGATCGAGGCTAATAAGAGAGATATGCCTTATCAATCTCTGATTAAAGTATGGCTTTCTGAAGATATTGACAGGTACCGAACTTAAGTGAGCATTGAGCATTAGGGACCGTTTAAACGCTAATGGTTTAGCTGTTGAGCGGATTCCGATCCAATGGGTTGATAGACACTTAAGTGACCTGAAGCGGCCTGGTCAGCCAAATAAAAATCGTTGAAAACCGGATATTTGGTGTTGGCAGGATCACAAGCGCCAGGCCATTCTGTCCAGTTTCCGCAACCGCCCCCTGCCGCGAGACACCATTGTGTTTGGCGAAGTGGGTCTGACCGGCGAAATCCGCCCGGTACTCAACGGCGAAGACCGCCTCAAGGAAGCCGCCCAGCACGGTTTCAAACAGGCCATCGTGCCCAAAGCCAACCTGGGCCCGTGGGCCAAATCCCTGAACATGAAAACCATCGGCGTGGACCAGATCAGCCAGGTGCTGGAGCTGGTTTAAGGCACTGTTGGAACCTATTACCTAACAAGCTGCGATGTTCCTGCATGTTGCGCCTGAGTTATGTTATGTTTCGTGTTTAATTTGGTTCCTTCTCAAAAGGGTGTGTCCAGTTCAACGCCACGGACGTCTAAAAATCTCAGCATTTGGTCAAACACTTCCTCCTTCGTTTTACCTCCAGAGGTTCGGTAAATGAGATGTTCAACCGAAAATCGGTAGTGTAATGCCCTTCTAGGATTAAAAAAACCAGCGTATTCCCATTGAGGTTTGTCCTCCGCCCATCGAAGCGCCAAGTAGATAAGTAGCTGCTTGATATCTCTCCCCCCCCCCCCCAAGTTTCGGCTGATTGACTTAACTTCGTACAAGGTATTGCTAACACAAAGATCAGCAGTACAACGGCCAAGAAATCCAGATCCTCGTATCTTTGGACGAAATTCGATATCGGTACGATGTAGCTGAAGATAGTCAAAAAAGTACTGACATTGGCTGGCAAGCCGAAACGCCTCCCCTACCTCAACTGCATTAAGGAGCATGACGCCCTCAGCGGAGTCATAATGCTTCAAGAATAGGATCGCCTTGGCATAGATTTCCGAAATGACCGAGCTATCTGCGGAGATAGCTGCCAAAGGCTGCCCAGTTGTGTGGGCAACCTCCGCAGCGCAAAACGCGAACTCAGCAACTAAATCATGCAGCTTGACCTCTCGTGCGATTGGAATACGAACAAATTTGCTCGAAGGTAAATCTGCAAGCTTTTCACAATGCGCTTCGTTGAATACCCTGACAAATGAGGCTGTGAGCAATGGGAGGGTGTCAGCCCAAAAGCCATTGAATGCCG
The DNA here is from genome assembly GCA_015494035.1 of Lysobacterales bacterium. Taxonomy (GTDB): domain Bacteria; phylum Pseudomonadota; class Gammaproteobacteria; order Xanthomonadales; family Marinicellaceae; genus S144-45. The sequence goes on from WGBZ01000069.1 coordinate 5,417, forward strand.
ATGCAACTGCCTTTTCAGAAATCACAGAGGTAGCCATCGGTCTCTCTGCATCCGGTCAGCGAACCAGTCCCTAGTTAGTTTATCCATTGGACTCCAGGTCGATTTGATATGACTCCTCCAATGCTTCCCCTCATCACCCAGCACGTACGAAGATCCGATGAAGTAACGCTTCTCCCACTCGGAAAGACCGGCATATTTCCGTTTCAGATCGGTGAGCCAGTAATGGCAGTTCCAGTTAGACATAGCGATAAGAATCAATCGTTTAATTAGAGGGTTAGTCTTCTTTTCGTAGATTTCTATGAGGATCTCTTCCTTTCGGGCACTTTGCTTCTGGGCTAACGCCTGAAGGAAGAAGCTCATGTTCAGATCGACACTTAGGAGGTGAGAATGTGACTCATAAAGAGCGATAAGCTTCCTATCTACGAAATTTTGGCCGCACTCAGGAAGGTTTTCATATACCCCACGAATTGCGCGCATCACAGTGACGAAGACAGGCGCGAGAACCTCAAGATTGTTCTCACTGAGCAACGTACTGATAGCTCCGTACTGTTCTGCTGGCTCAAGCGCCTGGATCGCCTTGATTGCCTGCTTAGCTACCGTCGAATCAATGTTAGTCTTGGAAACTTCACGCCCAAGAATTCCAATGATGTGGTAATCCCCCCGAAAAATAAGCGGGGTCAGAAGTAGAGAATTTTTGTAAACTAAAGACAGAGGTTCTCCCATGAAAAGATCACGATTTAGCGACAGTCAGATATTGGCCATCCTGAAGGCCCACGAAGCCGGCACAAAAGTGGCCGACC
>WGBZ01000070.1 GCA_015494035.1 Lysobacterales bacterium
ACCCCAATGTTTGGGCTTCCGGATGTGACGGCGTGGCGAGGACCGGCGACAGGCTGACAAAATCCACCCCCAGTTTTTCGGCCTGGCGCAGTTCCTGCGCGTTGTGGGTTGAGGCCGACAGCCACACCGAGGCATCAACCGGGCGGTTCTGACAGGCCATCAATTGCTGGCTGTTCAGGTGCAGCCCGTCAACAATGCCATATTCAAGCATGGCCTTGCCTTCGGCCAGATCGCCGTTGTAAATCAGCGGCACCCCCTTGTCCTTACACCAGCCACGCAGGGCTTTCAGCACCAATGCTCGGCTGGCCGCTGGCACCGTTTTACTGCGAAACTGCACCATTGGCACCCCGTTTTGCAGGCGGGTTCTGGCCTCGGCCAACCATTTTTCCATGGCCTGTGGCGATGCCTTGTGAATGGATGAAGGGCTCGATGCCAGGCTCGGAGTAATCCAGTAGTAATCCGGCAAACGGATGGCCTGCACAATGGGCCGGTCGGCAGCCGGCATCTCCAGGGCAAGCAGTTTATCCGGGCTGACCCATTTCAGCGGCTGGCCCTCGCGCGCATACACACGTTCGGTGGCCTCCGGGTCGGTGAGTTCATACACATCCAGGGCCACACTTTTGTCCGGGTAATGGTGAGTGAGGCGGATCAGGGGTTCAGGCGTCTGTGGCGCCTGGCTCAGGTCATAGCCCAGCTCTTCATGTATTTCCCGCCGCAAGGCCGCCAGTGCCGATTCACCCGGCTCTGCCTTGCCGCCGGGAAACTCCCATAAGCCGCCCTGATGCTTTTCTGCCGCACGCTGCTGAACCAGCACCCGCCCGCGACCATCACGCAACACCAGCGCCACCACTGGAATTGGGGTTGTGTTTTTGCTGGCCTGAGGACGGGTTTCGTTATTCATGGTTTAGTGCAGGTGCTTTTGCGTTTCCAACGGTAAAAATCAATCAATGGCTGACCGGAATGAGCAATACCCTGGCATAAAAAAGGCAGGCACCAGGCCTGCCTGTAAGCATGGAGATGACGATACTATTGCAACTTGCCGTGGCATTGCTTGTATTTTTTGCCCGAACCGCACGGGCAGGGTTCATTCCGGCCCACTTTTTTGCCCTGACGCACAAAGGTTTCGGGCTTGTCGGTTTCCATCGGCGCACCGGCGGTGGCCGAGGTGGCCTGCTGGTGCTTGAATTCCATGGCCTGTTGCTGCTGTTGGGCTTCGCGCTGGCGTTCCATGGCTTCCACGTCTTCTTCCTCGCGCACCTTGACCTGGGCAATAATTTTCATCACTTCCAGCTTGATGCGATCCAGCAAGTCGCGGAACATGTCAAAGGCTTCGCGTTTGTATTCCTGCACCGGCTGTTTTTGTGCGTAACCGCGCAAGCCTATGCCCTGACGCAGGTAATCCATGTTGGCCAGGTGTTCTTTCCAGAGTTGATCCAGCACGTTCAGGTAAACCGCCTTTTCAAAGTGGCGCATGACTTCCGAACCGGTCATGGCTTCTTTTTCACGGTAGAAACGGTCAATGTTTTCGAGAATTTTTTGCCTTAACAGCTCATCGTCCAGTTCATCGTCGTTGTCCACCCAACGCTGTATGTTCAGTTCAATGCCAAACTCGCCAGCCAGCACACGTTCCAGAAAGGCAATGTCCCACTGTTCGTCAATGCTGCCTTCTGGAATGTATTGCAACAACAGGTTTTCGAACACTTCGTGACGGATTTCATCGATGAATTCCTTGATGTCGTCAGCAGCCAGCAAGTCAGCCCGCTGCTGGTAGATGACCAGACGCTGGTCGTTGGCCACGTCATCGTATTCAAGCAGGTTTTTGCGGATGTCGAAGTTGTGCCCTTCCACCTTGCGCTGGGCGCTTTCGATGCTGCGGGAAATCAGCGGGTGTTCCACCGCTTCGTCTTCCTGCATGCCCATGCGGCGCATGGTGTTGGCAATGCGGTCCTGGCCGAAAATACGCATCAGGTTATCTTCCAGTGACACGTAAAAGCGCGAGGAACCCGGGTCGCCCTGGCGGCCGGAACGCCCGCGCAACTGATTATCGATGCGGCGTGATTCATGACGTTCGGTGCCGATAATGCGCAAGCCGCCGGCTTCGATGACCTGATCGTGGCGCTTTTGCCAGTCGGCCTTGAGCTTTTCAATCTGTTCGGGTGTGGCCTTGTCGCCCAGGGCTTCCTGTTCCACCTTGAGATTACCGCCCAGCACAATGTCTGTACCACGGCCGGCCATGTTGGTGGCAATGGTCACGGCCCCGGGTTTGCCGGCTTCGGCAATAATCTGCGCTTCCCGCTCGTGTTGTTTGGCGTTCAGCACGTTGTGCGGAATCTTGGCCTTTTTCAGCTCATTGGAGAGCAATTCGGACACGTCAATGGAGGCCGTGCCCACCAACACCGGCTGGCCGCGTTGATGCGCGTCGCGGATGTCATCCAGAATGGCCTTGAACTTGGCCGCCTGGGTCAGGTAAACCAGATCGCCTTCATCCACGCGTTGGGCCGGTTTGTGGGTGGGAATGACCACCACTTCCAGGCCGTAAATGGTGTGAAATTCGTAGGCTTCGGTGTCGGCTGTGCCGGTCATACCGGCCAGTTTTTCATACAGGCGGAAATAATTCTGGAAGGTGACTGAAGCCAGTGTCTGGTTTTCCTTCTGTACCGCCACGCCTTCTTTGGCTTCCACTGCCTGGTGCAGGCCGTCGGACCAGCGGCGCCCGGCCAGGGTGCGGCCGGTGAATTCGTCCACGATCACCACTTCGCCGTCCTGCACGATGTAATCCACGTCCTTTTTGTACAGGTGATGCGCGCGCAAGGCGGCGTTGATGTGATGCATCAGTGACAGGTGCTGCGGGTCGTAGAGAGATTCGCCCGACTGGATCAAACCCTCTTTCTCGCAGATTTCCTCGATCTTTTCCATGCCCTGTTCGGTGAGGTAGACCTGCTTGGTCTTTTCATCCACGGTAAAATCACCGGTGGGCGGCTTGTTGGGGTCATCAAAGGCTTCGCCTTTTTCCAGCGCCGGCACCAGCCGGTTCACGCGGTGGTACAACTCCGGCGAGTCGTCGGTGGGCCCGGAAATAATCAGCGGCGTGCGCGCCTCATCGATGAGGATGGAGTCCACTTCGTCAACAATGGCGTAATGCAGTTCGCGTTGCACCCGGTCTTCCAGGGTGAAGGCCATGTTGTCTCGCAGGTAGTCAAAGCCAAATTCGTTGTTGGTGCCATAGGTGATGTCAGCGGCGTAGGCGGCGCGTTTGGCGGCGTGATCCATCTCTGGAACCACCACGCCCACTTTCATGCCCAGAAATTCATACACCGGCTGCATCCATTCGGCATCGCGGCGGGCCAGGTAGTCGTTCACAGTCACAATGTGAACGCCCTTGCCTGTCAGTGCATTGAGGTAAGCCGGCAGAGTGGCCACCAGCGTTTTACCTTCACCGGTGCGCATTTCGGCAATTTTGCCTTCATGCAAGACCATGCCGCCGATCATCTGCACGTCATAATGACGCATGCCCAATGTCCGCACGGCCGCTTCGCGAACCGTGGCAAAGGCTTCCGGTAACAGCGCATCCAGCGATTCGCCTTTTTCCAGCCGTTGGCGGAATTCATCGGTTTTGGCTTTCAGCTGCTCGTCGCTCAAAGCCTGCATGCCTTCTTCCAGGCCGTTGATCTGGTCAACGGTCTTCTGCATGGAACGAATCAGCCGGTCGTTGCGGCTGCCAAAAATCTTGGTGAAAATCTTGTTTAAAGCCATGGATTACATCACTCTTGGTGTGACCGTTTGCCAAACAGGCCGCGTATTGGGATTACCTTCATAGCCGGAACAGACTCATGAATAGGCAACGGGTTCATTATTTATTGGGTGATAAGGAAACGTTTCAGGCGCGGTGAATAAAAGGCCAGGGGTTGATCTTGCGGCCATTTCGCAGCACTTCAAAATGCAGGTGCGGGGCCGTGGCGCGACCGGTTTTGCCCATCTTCGAAATGAGCTGGCCGGCCTTCACCTTCTCACCCACCTTGACCAGTATCTTGCTGTTGTGAGCGTAGCGGGTGATGTAGCCATTGCCGTGATCAATCTCGACCAGGTTGCCATAACCACCATTTTTGCCGGCCCAGATCACCACGCCGTCGGCGGCGGCCTTGATGCCCGTGCCTTCGCGGCTGGAAAAGTCAATGCCATTGTGAAAGGCCGGTTTGCCTGTGAAAGGGTCGGTGCGCTTGCCGAAAGACGAGGAAATCCAGCCGCTTTCCACTGGCTTACCAGCAGGCTTGAGCTGTTTGTCCATTTGCTGTTCATCCATCAGCTCGGACAACAGGGCAAATTGCTGCTGCTGTTCGTCCAGGGTTTTCTGGATGGAAAGAAAGTCGGCAAACACGTCCATGGCCGTGTTTTCTTCGTCCAGCAGCACCGGCTCGGCGCCACCGATACCCGGCGTGACGCTGAAATCAAACTCTCCATCGTCCAGCCTGGCCACTTCGGTCAGGCGTCCGCCGAGGGAGTTCAGCTTGAGTGCCTGGGCGTACAATTTGCCGATCTGCAATGCCATGGCGTCCACGTCGTGCTGAACCTTGTCTTTGAGGTTTTCCAGTTCTCGCTCACGGGCCTGAACCTGGGCTTTCAATTGCGCCAGACGCACCGATTCCGTTGGTTGCCCATCGTCTGCCAGCCAGTAGCCGATAAACCCACCAGCGGCCACCAGGAAAAGCACCAGAAAAGCCAGCAGCGCCAGCAAGCGCGTGCGTATGTGAGGTTCTGCGAGGTTGTAGGATTGGGTGCCATCAATGGATTGGCGCAGGAGAATCAGGTTTTTCATTGAATTTATTTCGGTCTCGTCTTGCGGCCACGGCCATTTGGGGTAAAAATGCCGGCCATGAGTCTTAAATCCGGTTTCAAAAAATTGCCCGAAATTCTCTCCGGCCAGTCCGGGCTGGGCGCTCTGGTTCAGCGGGCAGAAGCATTGGCTGAACTGGATCGCCGCTTGCAACTGGCCTTACCCGGTTCCATCCGTGGCCTGTGCCAGCTGGTCAATGTGCGGCAGGACACCGTGGTGCTGGTCTGCCAGTCCCAAATCGAAGCCAGCAAGCTTCGCATGTTTAGCCGTCAGATTCTACAGATTATTCAGGACGATTTCAAAATTCCGGCCAAAAAACTGCGAATAAAAGTGTCCTCACGCGCCTTTTCCGGCATCGCTTAACACGGTTTTAATCCTTGTTGCCCCAAAACGTCCACCAGCACCTTTATCAGTCCGCCTTTTTTTGCGTCCGTGGTTTGGGCTGCGGCTGGGCCAGTTTCAGCAAAAACGCGTAATCGTCAGCGGTTTCCCTGTAGTGCTGAAAACGGCCGGAGGCACCGCCATGGCCCGCGTGCATATTGGTGCGCAGCATCAGCAGGTTGTGGTCGGTTTTCATATCACGCAACTTGGCCACCCATTTGGCCGGCTCCCAGTATTGAACCTGTGAGTCGTGCAGGCCGGTGGTGACCAGCATATTGGGGTATGGCTGAGCTGACACCTGGTCGTAGGGAGAATAACTGAGCATGTAGTCGTAATAGACTTTCTCCTTGGGGTTGCCCCACTCGTCAAATTCGCCCGTGGTCAGGGGAATGTCCTCATCCAGCATGGTGGTGACCACATCCACAAACGGCACGTCGGCAATCACACCGTGGTAAAGCGCTGGGGCCTGATTGACCACCGCGCCCATCAACAGACCACCGGCACTACCGCCCCAGGCGTAAACCCGTTCGGGGTCACCCAGACCGGCCCTGACCAGCCCTTGGGTCACATCCACGAAATCATTGAAGGTGTTTTTCTTCTTCAGCAGTTTGCCGTCCTCATACCAGCGGCGACCCTTGGCCTGTGAGCCACGCACGTGCGCGATGGCATAGACAAAATCCCGATCCAGCAGCGACAAGCGCGCGCTGGAAAAAGACGGATCCACCGAGTAGCCATAGGAACCATAGCCATAAACCAGCAATGGGCGTTCCCTGAGTGGCTTGGGGCCTTTGCGAAACACCAGCGACACCGGCACCAGTTCTCCGTCCCGCACCTTCACATACAGCCGCTGCGACGCGTAATCATCCGGGCTGAACTGGCCTAGCACCTTGTCCTGCTTCATCAGCGTTTTCTCACCGGTGACGGTGTTGTAGTCATAAACGCTGGCGGGTGTGGTTAATGAGGTGTAGTGATAGCGAATCACGTCACTGCCTTGGTCGGGGTTGTAGCCAATGTGCATGGTGTAGGCATTCTCATCACTGGGCAAAAGGGTATTCTTGCCAGTTTTCCAGTCCAGCAGGCGGATCTGACGAATGCCATTTTCCCGTTGTTGGATGGCCAGAAAGTCCCGGTTGGCTTCAATGTCATAAATGAGCACGTCCTCGTCATGGGGAATCACTTCCTGCCACTTCGACTTGTCGGCCGCATGCTTCAGGTCGGTTTTCATCACGCGGAAGTTTTTGGCCTGCCAGTTGGTCAGCACATAAAAATCATCACCCAGCTGCTCAATGGAATATTCGTGGTCTTTCTCGCGCGGCAAAAACACCTGGAACTCGCCTTCGGGCTGGCTCGCATCAAGCAGGCGCACTTCGGAATTGGTGGTGCTGGCCGAATGAATGGTAATGTAATCGCGCGAGCGCGTGGAACCTAGTGAGGTGTAGAAGGTGTTGTCCTTTTCCTCGTAGACCAGCGTGTCTTCGCTGGCAGGCGTGCCCAGCTTGTGCCGGTAGACGCGGTAAGGCAACAAGGTGACCGGGTGCTTGCGCACGTAAAATACCGTCTTGTTATCCTTAGCCCATTCCAGCGCGCCGGTGGTGTTTTCAATCACATCGGGGAGCAACTCGCCGCTGCGCAAATCCTTGAAACGAATGTTGTACTGACGGCGGCCAACGGTGTCTTCGGAAAACGCCAGCAGATTGTGGTCGTGGCTGATGGACTGGTTATTGGACTGAAAATAGCTGTGGCCACTGGCCCGCTCGTTCATGTCCACCAGCACCTCTTCAGGCGCATCAAGCGAACCGTGCTTGCGCGCATACACCGGGTATTCCTGCCCGGTGTTGTAACGGCGGTAGTAGTAATAATCGTCCAACCGATAAGGCACCGATTGATCTTCCTGACTGATGCGCGCCACGATTTCGTCGTACAGGCG
>WGBZ01000071.1 GCA_015494035.1 Lysobacterales bacterium
GGTGCCAGGTTAGTAACTATTTTCAGGACAATTCATGTTTCCAGTGGGTGCAATTATCGGAGCCGCATTAGGCTTCAAGGCCGGTGGCTTTCTGGGCGCTGCGCTGGGTTGGTGGCTCGGTACCCGGGCTCAGAACTGGCTGGCCGATGAATTTGGTTCAGGTAGCCCCAAAACCCGCATTCAGAACGCCTATTTCAACGCCTTGTTCCTGTCCCTGGGCAAGCTGGCCAAGGCCGATGGTCGGGTCAGTGAAGAGGAAATTGTGCGCGTGCGCCGCATCATGCAGCGCATGAACCTGTCTGAACAGCAAAAGAAACAAGCCATCAAATTGTTCAACCAGGGCAAGCAGGCCGGCTTTGATATTCGCCCGGCAGTGGCCGAGTTTGCCCGGTTGGCGGCGCGCAGTTTTTCCCTCAAACAGATGTTCGTGGAAATGCTGCTGGATGCCGCCGCGGCGGACGGCCAGATCAAGCCACAGGAGTGGCAGGTGCTGTTGATGGTGGCTGAACTGCTGGGCATTCCGCGACCCATATTTATCATGTTGGCGCAAATGCGTGGATTCGCCTATCAGTCTGCCGGTGGCAGCGCTGGTCAGGGACGTTCCTATCACTACCAGCAGGGCGGGCACGGTGGCTTCCGGCCGCAACCTCCGCGTGAGGACCCGTATCGCGTGCTGGGGGTGAGTCGTGAGGATTCACGCGCCACCATCCGCAAAGCCTACAAGAAACTGATGAGCCAGCATCACCCGGACAAACTCATGTCCAAAGGTTTGCCTCCGGAAATGGTGGAAATTGCCAAGGAGAAAACCCAAAAGATCACTGCCGCCTGGGAACAGATCGAAAAAGAGCGGGGTTGGTAGCCTGCTCTTTGGCGTCCGCTTTTTATTGTGTGAGACTATCCGGCCGGCATAATCACCTGAAAGCTTATCCCCACACCCGTTTGATTATGCGCTTGCCGAGCCAGAAACCCAGCACCATGGGAATGCCAAAAATCAGCGCTTCTTTCCAGTTGAAAACCACAGTGCCAACCAGCGGCGCCGGGCAATAACCGGACAGGCCCCAGCCAATGCCGAAAATGGCCGCGCCGATGATCAGGCGTTTATCGATGGTGGTGTTGGTGGGGATGTGGAATTCATCTTCCACCAGGGGCTTGGGCCGATGGATGGCCATGCGGTAGCCGATCAATGAAACCGCCAGCGCGCCAACAAAAACCAGCCCCAGCATGGGGTTGAAATCTCCGGCAATATCGAAAAAGCCCAGTGCTACTTGCGGGTCCAGCATTTTGGACATGGCCAGTCCCAGGCCAAACAGGGCGCCCAGAACCAGTGCCCAGGCAATTTTTTTGGTATTTTTATTCATGGGGCGATGCCCAGCACGTGGTGAGCCACGTAGCGCGTCAACAACGCCACGGAAAAGAAGGTCACCGTGGCCACCAGTGAGCGCACCGAAAAGCGGCTGAGGCCACAAATGCCGTGACCGGAAGTGCAGCCATTCCCCAGCGTGACGCCGATACCCACCAGCAAACCGGCCAAAGCCAGCAACCAGAGCGGAAAATTCTCGCGCACCTGGATATGGCCTGGGTGAGTGTAGAAATAGATGGTGGCAGCGCCAATCAAACCGACCAGAAAAGCGATTCGCCAGGCCCGGTCGGCATCCCACAGGGCGGCTTTCATGATACCAGAAAGACCTGCAACCCGGCCCAAAGCCAGCATCAGGCCCACTGTACTGAGGCCGATCAGTGCGCCACCGACCAGCGCGTACCAGATATCCTGTTGGCTCATGGCGGGCTTATTGTACCTGGCTTAGCATGTAATCCACGGCCGCCTTTATGTCTTCATCAGACAGGTCCATGCGGCCGCCTTTGGGTGGCATCACACCGATGCCGTGCAAGGCGCTGTTGTAGAGGGCTTCCTTGCCTTTGGCCAGGCGATCTTTCCAGGCAGCCTTTTCCAGCTTGGGCGCGCCAGCGGCACCGGTGCCATGGCAGGCAAAGCAGACTTGCTGGAAGATTTCCTTGCCGTGTTTCAGGTGGTCGGCGTCATTGCCGCTGACAGGTGTTGCCGTAGCAGTGGCGGCAGTGGCCGGTTCGGCCGGTTGAGATTCTGCTGGCGTGTCCGCTGCGGCTTTATCTGTGTTTTGGCCAGCCGGGGCGGGGGCATCACCGTTGCCCTTGGCGATCATGAAGTCCACTACCTTCATGATGACCTCATCAGACAGGTCCGGGCGACCGCCTTTGGGCGGCATGGCGTTAAAGCCATTGATGGCGTGTTGATAGAGTACGTCCTTCCCTTTCGCCACGCGCTTTTTCCAGTCTTCGGAGCCGGGTTTGGGCGCACCGGCGGCACCGGTTTCATGGCAAGCGGCACACACGGACTGGTAAATGGTGGCCGGGTCGGTTTCGGCTTGTTGGGCCGGCGCGGCTTTCTCTGCCGGCGGGTTGGATGCCGTATGAACCGCAGCAATGGGCTTGAGTTTCTTTTCGATAATGGAGCGATCCAGCTTCTGCTCCTTGATAATGGCTGAGTTCATGAAAGCACCCAGCAGTGCGAGTACCGCGGTGAGTACGATCAGAAAACCAATCAAAAGGGAGAAGTTTCGGAAGAAAAGGGAATCTTTATTGTTCATGGGGCGTCCTATGTTTTAATGTCAGCAAGCCAAACGATTCGCCGACAACCAGGTCTGGGCCTTTTTGCCGGTGCATTATTCTCATTATAA
>WGBZ01000072.1 GCA_015494035.1 Lysobacterales bacterium
CTCTGGTGTTGTGCGGGCGTTCCATTGGGGAACGATCACCAGGGCCAGTGCGGCAAAGGCCATGCCTGCCACCAGCCAGCGGGCCGGTTGCCACCGCGCCTGTTTCGGTGTTTGGGCGGTTTTTAGCCCTTCGCCAATGGCCTGACTCCACGGCTGCAGGGCATTGGCCAGTTGCAGTGACTGGCAAGCCAGCCGGTCTTCGGCCAGTTTTTCCGCCAGTGCAATGCGGGTATCCGAAGCTTCAGAAGCGCCGAACAGTTCGTTCAATGAGGCGTTCTGTTGCTGTGCCTGTTGCTGAAACAAGGCTGAAAGGGTTTGCTGGTTCAGTTTCATGCTGTTGCCTGTTAAGTGAGTTTTTTCTTTATGGCTGCCAATTCAGTTGTCGTATTCAATGCCCAGTTCCTTGAGCTTGGCCTTTAAGGCGGTAAAAGCCCGTTTGGACAGGTTTTCGGCCTTGTAAAATGACCAGCCGGTAATCTGGCTGATTTCCTTGATGGAAAAACCCTGCAAACGCAGTTTGATGGCAGTGCGCCGGTTTTCGTTCAAGGTGTTGATGACGGCCATAACCTGCCGGATTTTTTCTTCGCTGAAAACCTGGGTTTCCGGTGAAGCGGTGGCCGATTCCAGCTCGGCCCGGTAGCAATCCTCGTCGCCTTCATGGGGCAATTTGGTTTCGTTACTGTGACGCTGGTTTTTTCGGGCCAGATCAACGATGACGTTAGCGGTCATTCTGTAAATATAAGACGGCGGGTTTTCAATATGTCGGTCATTTTTGAGCGTATTCCACAGGCGGATGCATACTTCCTGCTCCACATCATCGGCGGTGATGCCGGGAATGTTGGGCCGGTGCGCGGCCACCGCCCGCACGATCAGTGTTTTGTGTTCACAGAAAAGGCGTTCAACCTGTTTTTTGCTTAAGCTCATGCTCCCCCTGCCAGCAGGACTCCCCGTGCGTTGGCCAAGCCGTGGCGTTTGCAGCTGGCCAGTAGTTTTGGCATCAGCATGGGCAGCACCCCGGATGACGCTGGCAATTGTAGTATGGAATGCAAGAGGGTCGCAACGTGGCTGTCACGGGCTACGTACTGGCCGGTTTTATGCGCGCCACAGAGGATTTCCAGGGGTGTATGCCCGGTGCTGTCGGCCTGGGCAAGGTCCAGTTGCTGGCTGATCAGAAACTGGAAAGTGGCTTTGCCCGCTGGTAGGTTGTGTTGAGACTCACAGGCCAGGGCGGCGGTGTGCAGGGCCGAGCGTTTTAGCCCATCGCTGACGGTTAGGTCGGCACCATATTCCTGCAAGGCTAGCAGCTGATCTTCGCTCCATTGAGCCGCGGCCAGCAGGACCAGCGGCATATTCGCCGGGCCTTCGCTATTGGCCGGGGCCCCTTCTTTCAGCAACAAGCGGGTGATATCCCGTTGGCTGGCCAGAATAGCGGCCGATAACGCCGTGCTGCCATTGTCTGAACGGTGGTGGAAATCCGCCCCGCGTTGGAGTAAAAAGGCCACCACGGCGCGCCGGCCGGCACCGGCAGCGCGGATCAGGGCGGTGCAACCCTGTTGATCCGTGGCGTTGATGTCCACGCCGGTGAGCAACAAGCGATTCAACTTGCCCAGGTTGCCGCTGCGGGCGGCGGCGAACCAATCGGACAAACCATGGCTCATGCGGTTTTTCAGCGCCGCCACCGGGGGCGGCTGGCGCCGGGAACCGGGGGGCTGAGACTCAGCCGGCGTGTTTTGAGGCTGATTCTCAGTAGAGGCTTGCTTGTCGGTGTCAGCTTCAACCTGTTCGGGACAGGCATGGGCCGGTTTCAGTGGCCGGTTTTCGGCTGGCTGGTTGTCAAACAGCGGCAGTTCTATCTGGCGCCGGTTATTGATGTGTTTCTCAATCAGCTCAAGGGCAGCGGGGTGTTTCTGCTTGGCCAGCAACCAGGCGCTGATGCGTTGTTGGTTGCGTCGTTCCGGGTCGGCGCCATTGCTGAGCAGCATCTTGATCACGGTGAGGTTGGGCTTTTTCTGCCGTACCGCACCCAGCAGGGCGGTGTCGCCCTGTTTGTCCTGGGTATTGGGATCAGCGCCGGCTTTCAGCAAGGCCCGCACCAGGCTGACGTGATTGGCATCGGTGGCTTCCATCAATGCGGTGCGGCCGCTGTGGTCGCTCAGGTTGACATCGGCACCGCGGGCCAGCAGCCACTTGGTTTTTTTCAGGTGCCCCTGCAGGCAGGCCGTCAGCAGCGCGCTGCGTCCGTGTTTGTCCACGCAGTCCACCGAATCGCCAAAGCGTGACACACACAGTTCCAGCCCCTGGGGGTCGTCTTTCTTGTTTTGGCTGGCAGCCAGCAGGCAGGGCAGCTGCCGGGTGTTGTACTGGGCCAGCTGAGGGTGGTGTTGGTGCAGGTAACGGGCGATGTCCCAGTGGCCATGGCGCAAGGCGATTTGCAGCAGGCTGTGACCGCGCTGATTGCACACCTCGGGGCTGGCGCCCAGACGTAGCAGGGCCTTGAGCTTGTCCAGCATCCCGCGCGCGCAGCAGTTCAGCAGTTCTTCCGTGAATGTGCTATTTTCGGTCATTGCAGACAACCTGTGGAGTGCGCTAGAGAGCCTCTGACTGAATCGTGACACGGCATCTTGCGGCGTAAAATCGTCCATTTCTGCGTTGCAAACCTTCTCAATAGCTTGCTATTGCGTGCGGTTTGCGCCTTGAACTGAACAATTTTTCACGACAATCTGCTCGCGCCAGATTCAATCAGAGGCTCCCTAGCTATATTATCCGCTTATGGGGATTAAAGAAACCTTAAAGCGTCAACCAAGGTCACAGACGTGTGTGGAAGGGGTTAGGGAAGCTCGGATCGAATCGTGACACGGCATCTTGTGGCGTAAAATCTTCCATTTCTGCGTTGCAAACCTTCCCAATAGCTTGCTATTGTGTGCAGTTTGCGCCTTGAACTGAACAATTTTTCACAACAATCTGCTCGCGCCAGATTCAATCAGCGCTTCCCTTAGGGAAGTTTTCGCTATCTGTTGCTTGCCACAGCCCCCTGACATTCACCCGTTTCACCCGTTTTCTTTATTCGGCGGGAATTCCTTGGCCCATTGCTGCGTAATTTTGTCTGGGTAGCCGCGCTGAAATTGCCGTGGCCACGGGTACATGGGCTGGCCGGTTTCGCGATGCCGGATTTCTTCCACCGGCCGAATCACCCGAGCGGGGTTGCCAGCAACCAGCGTGTGTGATGGCACGTTACGATTGACCACACTACCGGCCCCCACCAGTGCGTGTTCGCCGACGGTAATGCCAGGCAATATCACCGACAAGGTGGCAATGACAGCATAGTCCTGTAGAAAGGCCCCCTGGCAAATTTCGCTGGGGGGCATTGGGTCATTGGTCAGGATGACATAAGGAAAAACCCAGATGAAATGACCCAGTTTGGACTGTTTGCCAATGTGCACGTTGCTGTGCAGCCGGCAGAAATGGCCGAACTGGCAGTCGCCCTGAATATCGCACAGGGTGCCCAGGTGAAGGTTTTCGCCAGCCTGGGTGTTTTCGCGCACGGTCACATGGTGGCCGGTCTGCAAACCGGCTTCAAACCGCGAACCCAGGTAGAAAACGCTGTGCGACCGAATCAGGCTGTTGGCGCCAATTTCCAATGTCGGCTGTTTTTCCAGCCCGTTTGAGTAACCCAGTTCGCAGTAGCTTTCAACGCGCGTGTTATCACCCAGGTGGACGCCAGCGTGAACCTGGCTGAATGCGCTGACGTGGACGTTATGGCCCAAACAGGCATCGGGATGAACGCTGGCGGTTGGGTGTATGCGGTTTTCCGGCACGGGAGACTCCCAGGTGGTTTGGGCCATTATCGCAAATTCTCCCCGGCGCTGGCCAGCTTCGTTCAAAGGCCCGTCCGCCGTTTGGTTTTGCCTTGCACTTGTTGCATAATGGGGAATTATTCCCCCTGTTTAGGAGCGTCACCATGAAAAAAACCTTTGGCCTGATAAGTCTGTTGTTCCTCACTTGGCTGGGCATAGCCCAGGCCAGCGAGCGCTTGAAACCCTTTGTGCTGGCCTCGGTGCAAAAAGCCGACTATGCTCAGACCGTGGCCGACACCAAACAGAAGCTGACCGATGCCGGCTTCACCGTAGTGGGTGAATACGAACCTTTTGGCGACAACACGGTGATTGTGGTCACCAGCCCGGAAACCCTGAAAATTGCCGCAGCCTCCAAACGCGGTGGTTACGGCGCGCCGCAACGCATTGGCGTGGCCAAACATGGCGATGAGGTGGAAGTCAGTTTTGCCAATCCCGAGTATTTTCAGTATGCCTATCGCTTGAATGGCGACATGAAACCGGTGGCTGACCAGCTGAAAAACACCTTGGGTTTTGTCAAAACCTTTGGCTCCAAAGAAGGCATGACAGCGAAGAAGCTCAAGAAGTACCACTACATGTTTTCCATGCCGTATTTCGATGACCCGTACGAGTTCGATGAGTTCGACAGTTACGAACAAGCCGTGAGCGAGCTGGAAAAACGCCTGGCCAGGCCCGGTGATGCCATCAGCAAGGTGTACCGGATTGACATTCCCGGCAAGCAGCAAACAGTGTTCGGGGTGCAATTCAAAGCCACCAATGAAGACGAGGAAGACCTGGACGAACAGTTCCAGCTGGGCGTGGTGGATTTCGAACGGCCGAGTAAAATCGCCTATCTGCCGTATGAAATCATGGTCAACGGCAATGAAGTGGAAGCGCCACACATGAAGTTTCGCATGGCCGTGCATTTTCCCGACTTGCCCATGACCGGCAAGCACGGCTTTACCAAACTGATGAGCGCACCTGGGGCCATTGACGATGCCCTGGAAGACTTGATTGAAGATGACCGTTAGGGAAGCGCGGATCGAATCATGAACTCGCTTCTCACACCTGAAATGTCCGATAACCGCGTTGAAGCCCTTGCCAATAGCCCGCTATTGGCTGCGAACTTCGCCTTGTTCTTGAACATTTCCGGCATAAGCTGCTTCGTCCAGATTCAATCAGCGCTTCCTTGGGGAAGCGCGGATCGAATCGTGAACTCGCTTCTCACGCCTGAAA
>WGBZ01000073.1 GCA_015494035.1 Lysobacterales bacterium
GCAAGATTCCGTGTCACGATTCGATCAGAGTTTCCCAGGGAAGCTCTGATTGAATCTGGCGCGAACAGATTGGCGTGTAAAATTGTTCAGTTCAAGGCGCAAATCGCGCGTAATAGCAAGGCTATTGCGAAGGTTTGCAACACAGAAATGGACGATTTTACGCCACAAGATTCCGTGTCACGATTCGATCAGAGTTTCCCTAGATATCTCGCCCTGACTGTGCGTGGTTAGCGGTTAATGGCTGGCGTCTATGGCCACAGGCAGGCGTTGCATTTCATGCAGGCGCGAGACGGTGCGTTTGAATTCAAAGGCCAGTCGCTGGCCCTGATAAATGGTACTGAAATGGGTCTCGGCGCTGGCAATCAGCGCCGTGCCGCGGTCATAAAGCACGTCCACCAGGGTGATGAAACGCCGTGCTGCGTCATTGTTTTCGTCTGTCATCATCGGAATGTCACTCACCAGCAACACACGGTGCCCGGAGGCCAGTTCCAGGTAGTCGTTGCTGTGGCGGTTTTCCGCGCATAAGGCGGTGAAATCCGTCCACAGTACCGTTTCGTGGTGCGCCACAATGGGCAGCCAGTGACCATTGAGCGGCAGTGGCGCGGGTTGTGCCGCAGGCAGTGTTCCCCCCAAGGCGTGAAACCAGTTTTTCAGGCAGCCCCTGGCCCTGTCGTCGTTGGGATAAAACCATTTCTGACGTTCTGTGTGCTGGCCGTGCCTTTGATCTCCAACGTCCTCCCTTTGGTGCCCGGCCTGCTGGTAGCGGAAGTCTGTGCCACCGTCTAAGTGAATCACCTGCGTGTTTTGCTTCAGCCACTCAATGGCGGGTAAAAACCGCGCCCTTTGCAGGCCGCCGGCGTATAGTTGGTCTGGCTCCACATTGGACGTGGTCACCAGGGTGATGCCATTGGCGGCCAGGTGCTCCAGCAGCCCGGCCAGCAGCATGGCATCGGCAATGTCATTGACCAGAAACTCATCCAGGCACAACAGGTCAATGCGCTTGCCCAGGCGCTCAATCACCCGTGCCATGGGGTTCTGGCTGTCTTTCTGCTGACGTAGCTGGGCGTGCAGCCAGCGCATGAAGTCGTGGTAGTGCCAACGCTGTTTGCGCTGGCCGGGCACCGTGTCGTAAAACAGGTCCATCAGATGGGTTTTGCCGCGACCCACCGAGCCGTACAGGTAGAGGCCTTTGGGGACGCTTTTCGGGCGTGAGAAAAGCCGAAAACGTGCACGCGCATTTTTTTTCAGCACGCGGTGCAGGTTTTCGAAAGCCGCGACGGCTTCGGCCTGGCGTGGGTCAGGCTGCAGTATGCCGGCGGCCAGCTCCTGGTCGTATCGACTCTGCGGCGAACCGGCCAGGCTGTTAGTGGACACGTGGTTGCGCGTTGTCATGGGCAGGGGAAACGGCATCTCTGGGCCATGGCCGATAGCGGGTCATTGCTGGTGCTTCACGTGTGCCTGTTATCGGGATCATCCGCCGCTGAAGGCGTGGCGGGGGTGGCTGCACTGGCTGGCACCAGGCCCAGCTCTGTGAGGCCCTCCTGCACGGCGCGTTTGAGATCCAGCAGTTTGCGGTGGAAAAAATGCCCGGCCGGCAGGGTTTTCAGCAGTGGGGCCGGTCGTGTGCTTTTGACGTAGGCAAACACGGCCTCGGGAGAAACCACGTCGTCTTCGGTGCCCATCACCACCAGCCAGGGGCTGTCCGGGTGAGGCAGCACGGTAAAATCGTAGCGCTCCACGGGCGGCGCGATGCTGATCAGCACCGCAGGATGCAGCAAATTGGCCGCGCGCAAGGCCACGTAGGAGCCAAAGGAAAAGCCGGCCAGCCACAAAGTATGGTCAGGCAATACGCGCCGGACCCAGTCATGCACCGCCAGCAGGTCATCGGTTTCGCCGATGCCGTTGTCGTAGCTGCCCTCGCTTTGGCCGACGCCACGAAAATTGAAGCGCACTGTGTGCACGCCCACTTCGCGCAGGGCTTTGTCCAGCATGTGCACCACCTTGTTTAGCATGCTGCCTCCGAACAGCGGGTGCGGGTGGGCAATAATGGACACGGCTTTCAGCGGCTTGGCGTCTGGCTCCGGGGGGGATGCCATCACTTCCAGCCGGCCGGCCGGGCCATCCAGAAACAGCCGGCAACTGCTATCGGGGAAAGTGTCCGGCGAACAGGTTTTATCGGTCATGTTTTATCAGTCATGGCAACGGGCACGTCTTGTGGGAAAAGAGTCAATTATACCGGCTATTGCCCGTTCGATTTGTATTCATGACGACATGTCAGCCAGGTTACGTCGCAGGCAAAGACTCATGGTGAAGTCTTAGAGGAAACAGCGCTGTTCTCACCAGCGCTTTTAAGTACGGGCAAAAGCCAGCCGATAAGCGCCATGCCCGGCAGGGCCAGCAGGCAGCAGAGCAGGAAAAACAGGGTGTAGCCCATTTGATCCACCAGCCAGCCGGTGCTGGCATTGACAAAGGTACGGGGGATGGCGGTAATGGCGGTGAGCAAGGCAAACTGGCTGGCGGCATAGCGCAGGCTAGTGACTCTGGCCATAAACGCCAGAATGGCCACGGTGCCCATACCCACACCCAGGTATTCGAGGCTGACCACCACGAACAGGTCCAGGGCATCGGGTGCATCCAGCTGCGAGAGCCAGGCAAAGCCAAGAATGGTCACCATCTGGAACAGGCCAAACAGGAACAGCGCCTTGATCAGGCTGACCTGGCGCATGATTAACCCGGCCACAAAAGCCCCGAAAATGCTGGCCCACAAGGCCGCCACCTTGGCCACCGAGCCAATGGTGGTTTTGTCATAACCCATGTCCAGATAAAAGGGTGTTGCCAGTGCCGTGGCCATGGAATCGCCCAGCTTGTAAAACAGCA
Organism: Lysobacterales bacterium; assembly: GCA_015494035.1. Classification (GTDB taxonomy): domain Bacteria; phylum Pseudomonadota; class Gammaproteobacteria; order Xanthomonadales; family Marinicellaceae; genus S144-45. The sequence goes on from WGBZ01000073.1 coordinate 2,878, forward strand.
GAAAAAGCACAATCAGGGTCACCCCGGTCAGTTGAAAACGATGCAGGAAGTCCCGAAAAGGCTCGATCACGGCTTGCTGCAGGGTGACTGTACGAGGC
>WGBZ01000074.1 GCA_015494035.1 Lysobacterales bacterium
CCCTTACCGCCATCACCACCATCGGGGCCGCCCTTGGGAATATATTTTTCGCGGCGGAAGCTCGCCGAACCGCTGCCACCGTGACCGGCACGCACGCGGATTTTCGCTTCATCAACAAATTTCATGGGGGCATTTTATCGTAAAAGTGCCGCAGCCATTCAACTCATTGCCGTTTCCCGAACACACAAGGGGAACTGGCCGCCATACGCCACGGAATGGTAGAATACGCCCCTTGATTGTGTCCACCTTCACTCATCCGGAGCCACCCATGTCTGAATACATCCTGCCCTTGAACGCCCTTGGTATGAATGACCTTGATCGCGTCGGCGGCAAAAACGCATCCCTTGGCGAAATGATTTCTCACCTGAGCGAATTGGGCGTGAGCGTGCCAGGCGGTTTTGCCACCACCGCCGAGGCTTTTCGGGACTTTCTGAATCAGACCGGACTGGCCGAGCGCATTGCCAGCGCGCTGGCCACACTGGACGTGGATGACGTCAAAACTCTGGCTGAAACCGGCAAACAGGTGCGCCAGTGGGTGATGGACACCCCCTTCCAGCCACAATTGGAACAGGCCATACGTGAGGCCTATGCCGAAATGGCCAAGGAAAGCGGCGAGCCGGAGCCGTCCGTGGCCGTGCGTTCCTCAGCCACGGCTGAAGATCTCCCCGATGCCAGCTTTGCCGGCCAGCAGGAAACTTTTCTGAATGTGCGGGGTGTTGAGCAGGTGCTGGAAAAAGTGCACGAAGTCTTTGCCTCGCTGTACAACGACCGCGCCATTGCCTACCGTGTGCATCAGGGCTTTGATCATGGCGACGTGTACCTGTCAGCGGGTATCCAGAAAATGGTGCGCAGCGACAAGGCCGCCAGCGGCGTCATGTTCACCCTGGACACCGAAAGTGGCTTTGACAACGTGGTGTTTATCACCTCCTCGTATGGCCTGGGTGAAATGGTGGTTCAGGGCGCGGTGAACCCGGATGAGTTTTACGTTTACAAGCCAGCCTTGCGCCACGGGCGTCCGGCCGTGCTGCGCCGCAACCTGGGCGCTAAGGCAATTGAAATGGTCTATGCCGAAAATGGCGATGGCGTGGTCACCCAAGCGGTGGACACCGAACGCCGCCAGCAGTTTTCCATCACTGACGCCGAAGTCGAGGAACTGGCCCGTCAGGCGCTGGTGATTGAAGAACATTATGGCCGCCCGATGGATATTGAGTGGGCCAAGGACGGCATCAACGGCACCCTGTATATTGTTCAGGCACGGCCGGAAACCGTCGTCAGCCGTGAAAACCGCGGCCAAAAGATTGAACGCTACGAGCTGAAAGAAAAAGGCCGGGTGTTATGTGAAGGCCGCAGCATTGGCCAGAAAATCGGCACCGGCACCGCCAAGGTCATCAAGAGCATTGCACAGATGGACGAAATCAAGCCGGGTGATGTGCTGGTCACCGACATGACCGACCCGGACTGGGAACCCATCATGAAACGCGCCTCGGCCATTGTCACCAACCGTGGTGGCCGCACCTGTCATGCAGCCATTATCGCCCGCGAGCTGGGCATCCCGGCGGTGGTCGGCTGTGGCAACGCCACCGAAGCCATCGCCCATGGCCAGGACGTCACCGTTAGCTGCGCCGAGGGTGACACGGGCTATATTTACGAAGGGATTCTGCCCTATGAGGTCAAGGTCACCGACCTGGAAAACATGCCACCTGCACCGCTGAAAATCATGATGAACGTGGGTAATCCCGATCGCGCCTTTGATTTTGCCAACCTGCCCCACCACGGCATCGGCCTGGCGCGGCTGGAATTCATCATCAACCGCATGATCGGCATTCATCCCAAGGTGTTGCTGGAATACGACCGCCAGGACGCCGAAACCCGCGCCATCGTTGACCCCATGATTGCCGCCTACGACTCTCCGCGTGATTATTACGTGAAAAAACTGGCCGAGGGCATCGCCACACTGGCGGCGGCCTTTGCACCGGAAACCGTCGTCAGCCGTGAAAACCGCGGCCAAAAGATTGAACGCTACGAGCTGAAAGAAAAAGGCCGGGTGTTATGTGAAGGCCGC
>WGBZ01000075.1 GCA_015494035.1 Lysobacterales bacterium
GACCGCTGCCGGCCGCCTGCAGCGCCCAGCCAAAGGTGATGCGACTGGAAGCCAGCGCCAAAGCAGCGGCGGAACCTTGAAGAAATTTTCTGCGAGTTGTCATGGGATCACCTGCTCAGGAATTCACGGCTTGAAAGCATCAGCTTAACCAGCGCCCGCAGGCGTTCGTGCCAGTAATGCGGGCTGTTGTTGCTGGAAATATCGGGGATGGGCACATCGGCCGGCCATTGGGTCGGGTCATAAGGATCCAGCCGCATGAAATCCCGGAAGGTGGTGTGCAAGGGATCGCCCAGCCAGCCTCCGGCCGGTTCATAACCGAGGATTTTCTTCATCCAGAAGGCCGCAATGTTATTGGGTGTGTGAGACGGCAAATCCACCGTCGAGGCACCGAGGGTGGTTTCAAGCACCGGCACCAGGGTATTGGCCGTGCCGGCATCGCGGTCTATCACCCAGTCATAGGCCCGCATGGTGTTCACGAGACTCGTGCTGCCTTGCCAATAAGCACCGTGCATGGGGTAGCCATTGGGCGGTCGCCAGTAAAAAGGATGCTGACCGGCCCGGCGCAACAGGTACATGACGGTGCCTTCCTGGGAGAAATTCGGTGAAGGCAGAAACGTCGCATCGGTCACCCGCATGGCGGAAATAAAGGCGTGTAGCGGTGGTTTGAACAAGGTTCCATACACCGCCGGGTCCTTGAAATAGGATGAATTGAAAAGCGCGCGGTAGGTCAGTTCCAGCTGGTTGGGCGCATACCGGTTGGCAATAAACGCATCACGTACCAGATCAATGGCCGCCTGCGGCGGATTTTCGGAAATAAACCGGCGACACAGTTTGCCGGCGATGTGTGCGGCGGTACCGGGGTGGTAAGCCAGGATATCAAAGAACTGGGCGATGTCCTGGGGCGCGGGCTCAAAATTGCCCCAGTGTTTGCCCAGGATGGTTTTTTCGAATTTGTCGTGCCAGTCTTCGTAAAAGAAGAATTCGCCAGTGTCTTCAAAATTGGAACTGGCTGAATTGTCGCGATCCTTGATTTTCCAGCCGGTCAACATGCGCATCGCGGCATACACGTCGTCATCCACGTATTTTTCGGCCAGAGACACCGGAATATCAGCCCCTCCGGCGCCCCAGGGGAGGTTCACGTCAATGCGTGGCACCAGGTTCGGGTCACCCAGGCTGATGTAATTTTCTGCCCCGAGGGTATGCAACTCCATGATCTCACGGGCATAGTTCTCATTGGGGCTGCCCTGTTCATTGATGTAATTGTCCAGGTAGTACTGCATGGCCACGTGGCGCGAAGTCAGCTCCAGCAGCTGACGAAAATTGCCAAACAGGTGGCCGTTTTCAAAACCGGCCGGACGGGGAAAGCCACTCACCGGCGGGCGAATCACGTCGCGATCCCAGGAGGTAAATGATGAGCCGGCATAAAAACTGCGGGAATACACGTTGAAATGGTTGTGCCAGAAATCCGCCAGCACCTCCAGCAGCTGCCGGTTACTGAAAATGCCGCGACCCACCACCAGGTGCTCCATTTCCTTGGCAGGCCGGTAACGGTCGGTGCCGGCCACGTGGTGATCGGCCCACATTTGCGGCAGGGACTTGTTCAAGGTCACAAAGCCGCCGCTGGCCACGCGGGCGTCCAGTTCGCTGTCATTGATGCTTTGCCAGTTGATCTGGGTATCAAGCCAGGCCTGCAATCGTTCGTCATCACTGCTGCCCATTTGCTCGAAAGCGGCAATGTCATCCTGGCTGCTGCCGGTGCGTGGGCCATAGCCCATCCGGTCCAGGCAATGATTGGCAAAAGGTTTCATGGGTTGCGCTCGGGTAATAAGACAAACACTAGCCTATCGCCATCGGCGTAAGAAAAGTGTGAAAGCTTTCGCAAAGCACGGTAAGGAACCGTTAAGAAGAGGTTAAACCCGCTATTCTGGCTGCAATGCAGGAAAAATGCCTGAATGGTTTATTGTTTGATGCCGTGTTAAGGAAGCTCTGGTCGAATCTGGCGCGAACAGATTGGCGTGTAAAATTGTTCAGTTCAAGGCGCAAACCGAACGTAATAGCAAGGCTATTGCGAAGGTTTGCAACACAGAAATGGACGATTTTACGCCACAAGATGCCGTGTCACGATTCAATCAGAGCTTCCTTAAGGAACCTCTGGTCGAATCGTGAACTCGCTTCTCCCACCTGAAATGTCCGATAACTGTGTTGAAGTCCTTGCCAATAGCCTGCTATTTGCTGCGAACTTCGCCTTGTTCTCGAACATTTCCGGCATAATCTGCTCCTCCAGATTCAATCAGAGCTTCCTTAATAGGCCCGCTGCCTATCCACTTGCAGGGGCAGAGTTTGGCCTTCGGCCAGGGCCTGTAACTGCTGGCTGATGGCCGCTGCCGTTTGCGCGGCATCGGAACGGGCGGCCAGGTGCGGTGTGATGGTGATTTTCGGATGCTGCCACAAGGGCGAATCCACCGGCAAGGGTTCGGTATTGAATACATCCAGCACCGCGTGCTGCAGCCAGCCGGTGTCCAGCGCCTCAATCAGATCGGCTTCAACCACCTGCGGCCCACGCCCCACGTGCACAAAAACCGGCTGCCTGTCGCGCATGGCGGCAAAACGCTCACGATTGAAAATACCATCGGTTTCCGGGGTCAGCGGCAACAGATTGACCACGAAGTCACTACGACGCAGAAACGGTTCCAGGCCGTCCTGACCAATGAAGGATTCATCAGCATCGGTGGACGAGCGCCGTGTCCAGCTGGCAATGCGGTACCCCATGGGGCGCAAGGCCTTTGCCACGTAAGCGGCCAGCTGACCGTAGCCGGCAAAACCCACCAGGGGTTCGTGTGTCAGCGGCAGGACCTGCCACCGGCGTTGTCGCTGGAAGCTTTCAAATGCCGGAAATCGGCGATGAAAACGGGTAACCACCGCGGCCACGTACTGGGCCATTTGCTGGCGCAGATCCGGTGCCACCACGCGCGCCACCGGCAGCTCATCGGGTAAATCCGGGTCGTTGAGAATGAAGTCAACGCCCGCCCCCAGTGAACTCACCCCGCGCAACGCTGGCAGTCGTGCCAACAAACCCGGTGGTTGTTTCCACAGCACGGCGTATTCGATCTTTTCAGCCGGAAAATCATCATCCAGGGTATAAATCGTCAGTGTTGGATTTTGCCGCTGCAAGGCGGCCTTAAGCTCACTGCTGTCGCGATCGGTGATGGCCAGCAGAAGATGTTTCGGCCCGTTTTTTATGCCCATGAACTCACGCCTTGGATTTTTTCAGGGTTGGCTGGTTATGACGATCACCTGCACTGACCGTGGCCGAACGGGCGCCTTTCACCTGCTGCTCTTGATGTGTTTTCGGCGCCACCGCCTTTGACAACGGCTTTGGCGAAGCCTTTTGAGTTGATTGCTGTGGCGCCGAAAACACATCAAGAGCAGCAGGTGAAAGGCGCCCGTTCGGCTACGGTCAGTGCAGGTGATCGTCATAACCAGCCAACCCTGAAAAAATCCAAGGCGTGAGTTCATGGGCATAAAAAACGGGCCGAAACATCTTCTGCTGGCCATCACCGATCGCGAC
>WGBZ01000076.1 GCA_015494035.1 Lysobacterales bacterium
CCCATACAGCAAGGCAATATCCTGAAAAAAGACGATGTTGCGGAAGTCAAGATCGGCATGACCAAACGCCAGGTGGCCCTGATTCTTGGCACGCCAGCCATTGCGGATCCGTTTCATCAGGACCGGTGGGATTACGTCAACACCTCAAAAATCAAGGGCAAGTTTCTGCCGGTGAAAAAACTGGTCATTCACTTTAAAGACGGCCAGGTCAGCCGCATTGAAGACAACTACTTTAACCAAGAAGAAAAAGCCCAGACCAAGCAAACGACTGGCAACTGAACTGCTCGGGTACTGATGATGGGGTATTGAAATGAGCCGGTTATTCAGCGAATAATGCCCTGTTTCTTCTGCTGTGCGGCGCGCCGGCGACGCACCTCTTTCGGGTCGGCAATTAAGTCGCGATAGATTTCGATTCGGTCATCTGCTTCAACCGTGTCCTCCAGTTTCCTTAACTGGCTGAAGATGCCCACCGCTTGTGCTTGCAGGTCAATTTCCGGAAACTGTTCCAGAATGCCGGAAGCCTTGATGACGTCATCAATGCGACTCCCCAATGGCACACTGACTGGAATAACCACTTGTTTTTGCGGTGTCGCGTAGGCCACTTCAATGCGAATAAAGTCATTCTGGCTATTTTGATTCATTGGCACTCCGGGGTTTTACCCGTTTATTTTCCATGGTTTTTAACTGTTTTGCGGGTCTTTGAATAACTGATGAGCCCGGTTGACGAAGTCCGAGACCAGTTGTTCGGCCACCCGGCCAAAACCGCTGCTGAAGGCCGCTTGCACCAGTCCGGCCTTGAATTCAAACCCCAGAGACAGCTCAATCTGGCACGCATTTTCGGCCAGCTCCATTACCTGCCAGCGCCCTTGCAAACGCTGGAACGGCCCATCCACCAGTTGCATGCGCAAACAATGGGCGGGACGGCCGCTTTCATCGATTGTGGTTTCCGCCGTGTTGCGGGTAGTGAATTTTTGCCGGAAACCCCCAATGGAAACGGTCAATCCAGCCAGCATCTCGCTGCCAGTCTGTTGCAGCACGTGCGAGTCCACACACCAGCGCAGAAACTCCGGATAACGTGGCACGTCATTGATCAGTTTGAATACGTCCTGAGCTGGGTAAGCCAGCAAGGCTTTGCGGTGTATTTCGGCCATGCGCTTCCGATGTGTTGGCAAAGGCTTATTCTAATCCAATTCCCGGTTAAAAATTATCGCGTTTTGGCATAGCAATTTGCCAGCAGTATTCATACAATCAGCAGCCTGATGAAAAAGAAAAAAACCAAATCAAACAGCCCGGTCATTGCCGTCAACAAAAGGGCTCGTTTCGAATACGAGTTTCTGGAAGAATTCGAAGCCGGGCTGGTGTTGGAAGGCTGGGAAGTAAAGAGCCTGCGGGAAGGCCGTGTGCAGTTTAATGAGAGCTACGTGCTGCTGAAAAATGGCGAAGCCTGGCTGTTTGGCTGCACCATCACGCCACTCTTGTCGGCCTCTTCGCATGTGGACGCCGACCCCATGCGCACGCGTAAATTGCTCCTGCACAAAAAAGAACTGGCACGACTGATTGGCGCTGTGGAAAGAAAGGGGCTGACCGTCATTCCCAAAAGGATGTACTGGAAAAATGGCAAGGTCAAAGTGGAAATCGCCCTGGCCAAGGGCAAAAGCACCCACGACAAGCGCCATACTCAGAAAGAACGTGACTGGAACAGGGACAAACAGCGCATCATGAAGGAAGCAAAACGCTAGGTGTCGGGTCTCGGCTGATCGGAGCTTCCCTGGGTTTTGCTCCCTCTGTCACAGTCTCATTTTTCTATTGAAGAGCAAGGCCAAAGCCAGTTCCAACCTTCAGTCTGAGCATGTGAACTAGCTGCCCCAGCAATCGTCGCTGGTTCCCCATTTACGGCCCAGGGAATTGTAGCGAATTCTCGCACAATGTGTGTCATCCGCCTGTTCATTGATAGCGGTGGCGATAATGGTGTATGCCGCTCCACCACCACCGGGCACATTCATGTTAATGCGGTAATAGTTGTGTTCTGACCGTAAAGGTGTCGTGAAGCCCAAGGTGCCGAGATCCGGCGCATACGCATTGTTATTGGCGTAATAGCGCTCCTGGCGATTGGCCACGTCCAGTAACAGGTTATGTGCTTCCGAACGCTTGGAACGCTGCACGTATTGTCGATAACTGGGATAGGCAAAACTTGCCAGGAGGGCAATAATCGCCACGACCACAAGCAATTCGATCAAGGTAAAACCCCGGTTTTGTTTCATTATCTTTCTCCCCAATCAGTAAGGTGGCGGCAATTCACCAATATAAACCACAGAACCGCCTTTTTTCTGCTTCATGGCGGCTTCGTCGTCAAAATAGATATGCACGATGTACTTTTTCCCGCTCCGCAATTGCTTCAATGATTTCCACTGTTGCTGCCTGGAAAAATAGCCGTCATCAATGAGGTTTAACTCATAGTCAACGCCATCAAGGGTGATGACTCCTGCTTCGCTATCGACAGCGTCAAACGGTAGCTTCTGAAGCACATCCACGTCAACAGGCTGGTTATTTATCTGTTCTGCTGGCAGCACCTGCTGTGCTGAAGCCTGTCCGAGCACAAGCAGGGTTATCAGGACACATACGCTGCCAAATGTCTTGTAAAATTTCATAGGTTTCATCCTTTATTGGTCGATCAGAACGTTATGCCAACTCCTGCGGCGCCAGGCAAAGTCGTCGACAGTTTCAGTCAACGGTGTGCTACCACCAGAAGATGGATCATCACCTGAAACGTCAATAATAAACTGTTCGACACCACCACCACCAAATCCCAGCACAGATGCCCCGACCACAATGTCATTCACCAGAATGCCGTCGGCCGAATTGTTACGGAATTTACGTGTGCGGGGTTTACCACCGGTCTCAGCGTCCACGTTCATGATCCAGCTTTCGCCACCTGGCTGACAGGGGTCATCACCATTGGGAATGGTAGTAATGAAAAGTAACTCGCGGCGGAAACTATCACGTAACATGCGGCTCACCATGCGTTCACCGGGTTCTGGCAAGGGCAGTTTCCAGCCATAGGCTGTTGGTGGAACGGGATTGTCTGTCAGAACACGTTTGTCAGCTCCGGTCAAGGTGGCGGTTTGCAGGACAAACCCACTGTCATTGATTTTCAGATCCTTGAAACTGCTGTCATTAACCCGGTCCCGAATGCCCACCACGTACTGTGTGTCTACACCAAAAATGGTTCGGTCGGGCAGCTCGATGTATTTGCCTGTGCCGAACGTGACCAGCACATCGTATTGCCCCGGCTGATTGCTTGAGAACAAGCGCGGTTGAGTCGTAATCGGGCGCTCATACACACCATCAGCATCGATCAGTCGCGTCATGGTCCAGTTGGATGGGTCGTCATCCTGCAAATCAAAGCGCCACAGGTTTCCATAGAGGTCTCCCGCATAGGCAAACTCGGCAATGTGATCAATGCCAGGCTGTTGCGTGCTGTTGTTCCAGATATCGCTCACTACTGGAGTGGCCATGCCATTAGGCTGACCAGCGCTACCGACACCGGTATTGAATTTCCGGATAATGGCACCGGTTTCCAGATCCACCACATAAAGGACTGCCGCGCCACTGCCCGTATTGTCATCCGGCACTGAACTGTTGTATCCGTTAGGCAGTAAGGCCACCCAGCGGTCGCCACTTTTAACCCGAGCAATCACTGCCTCGCCATAAGTGTAGCCCAGGTCAGGGTCATCATCGTCGGTGAATTCCCACAAGAAGGTCGGTTGGGTTGCATTGCCATTGGTCACATCCAGGGCAAAGAAGGACTGTCCACCATAGCGCTGACCGGAAATCAGCACCGTCGACCAGTCGCCATTAATGTAGGCGTCCCGTACTGTGGGCGTGGCATCCACATAACTGCGGTGTTCATAGTCCGGCTTTGGTAACTCATTCATGTTCTCAGCCGCCTTGGAGGGAATAAAGGCCCACATCTCATCTCCATCTGAACCGGACCCGATTTGCGCATTAAAGGCATGCAACATGCCATCGTTGGCACCCACGTAAATCATGTTGTTGCGGTTTTGATAAGTTGTCTTGAAGTCTTCATAACCATTACCGGACGCTGCAGCAGTCGCTTCTGGCGTGCCAGCCGGGAAGTTTTCATCGTTATAGGTGCTGCTGGGGCCACGCACCAGCTTGGCCGAAGAGTTAATGATGTCACCAAGAACCACGCGCCGATTACGGAACACGCCACCGTTTTTTATTTCACGGGTTTGGTCGCCGCGCAAATAGTCAATCACTTCGGCCGCGGTGGCATTTCCATCCGTGACCAGATCAAGATCAGTCACTTTGTTCAGCAAGGAGCTACTTATGTCACTGATTTTAAACGGTACGACGGCATTTTGCGCTTCGTCAAAAACATAGATCTGACGTGTCGCCGGCGTCCGTGTCTGGGCCACTGTGGTATTGACTGCCGGGCAAAAGCCTCCGGTCAGCTTGCAAGCCGCATCCCAAAGGATGCTGCCGTAAGTGCCGTCCTGATTGACCTGCTGGGCAATCAGGGAACCTGACCAGTCAGAGGTATCGAAGGCACCGCGGAAAACGGCAGTAGCGGCAGTCACAATACTGGTGGAGACCACGGATGCACTGGCAGATGAACGTCGCTCAATAATGGCATTGACCACCTGACTCAGGGCGCTGGTCAGTTGTTGCGGATTGCGGGCACTGAAATATTCGCCCCGGGAATTAAGTGAGGCATGCCACACATCATCCACGCGGCCTGCCGATGGTCCGGTACTGGGCCAATTTATTGTGCCATTGCGGAGTTGCGGCAAAGCCCCTGGGAATGGCAGATTCCCTTGAATACCCAGCCCGACATTGAAATTGACCATGTGTTGCCAGGTGGCCGGATCATTCTTTGGATTCCAATAAATAGCGGGATAGGTCCATGGGTCGTCACCTTGAGGCACATTGACCACACTGCCATCACTGGCAGTAAAATCCTTCAGGAAGGTGGGTACGTTATTGGCCGTGGGAC
>WGBZ01000077.1 GCA_015494035.1 Lysobacterales bacterium
AAATGGTTGTGACCGGCTCAAGGTCTTCTTTTTCTTTCTGGCTTTCCAGCTTCTGCTGTTCGCGTGCAGCAATTTCTTCAGCAGGCGCCACCCAGATTACGTCGCCATTTTGGCGCTTGTCCAGCTGCTTGCTTTCCAGAATGATGTCCAGTGCCTGATCCCAGGGGACGTCTTTCAGGCGCAGCGTGACATTGCCTTGCACGGAATCGGCCACCACCACGTTAAAGCCGGACACATCAGCCACCATCTGCAACAAGGAGCGCACCGGGATGTCCTGGAAGTTGAAACTCACCTTGGCACCCTTGTATTTCTTCTTGGCGTCCGGCCCGGATTTTTTCGCTGCCTTCTTCTTCACTGGCGCCACTTCCAGCACATACTGGTCACCGGTCTGGTAGGCGTAATGTTCATTGGCCTGGCTGGTTTCCACCTGAACGCGAACCGTGTCGCCTTTCTGGTGGGTGTCGATGTAGCTGACCGGCGTGGCAAAATCCACCACGTCCAGTTTTCGATCCAGCTCGGCCGGCAGTTGGGCATTGTGAATTTCCAGAATGACGCCATCGGACTTCTCAAGGGTATTGACCACCACATCGGGATTGGAAAACTTGAGAATGACTTTACCCTGCCCTTTTTTACCACGGCGAAAATCAATGTTCTGGATTTCAGCCTGTTTGTGACTGGCCATCATTTGGCGACTGCCTGTGCGGTCATTGGCATCGACCTTGATTTTTAGCCGGTTCCCTTCAACCTGGGTGTCAAAGTTCGCATTTTGGGTTAAATCCAGCACAGCACGCGTGCGATTACCTGCACTGACCAGTCTCACGTCCTTGACCGAGCCACTGGCCACATTGATGTTGCGCTTGCCGGTTGCATTTTCAACATCAAACAGATCGACTGCGATGCGCGGGGGCACTTCTGTGGAAAAAACCTTCGGTGCAGTGATAGCATCATCAAAAACAAAGACAATTTCCAGGCTGCCATCGGCATTGGTCATGGTTTGCAAATCAGTCAGTCGGTTTTGAGCCGAAGCGACAAAACTCAACAGAAGGCCCGCAAACAAACAGAACACGTGCCTGGTGGCAAATTTATTGGCATGGTTATTTTTCATGATGTTCACTGTTCCTTGGGTAATTTGGGTATGTGGTGCTGTGTTCATGGTCATCGTGCTCACTCTTCTTCCGTCAGTGCGATAGTGGCTTCACGCTGTATCCAGCCACCCAGTCCATCCCGCTGCCATTCCAGCAGCTTGACTTCATCTTCAGAAATGGCGGTGACTTCACCGTAGTTCTGTCCCATGTGGTCACCAACGGATACGCGATAAATGGTGCCTTCAGGATCGACGATCAAGGCCCAGTATTTGTCGCCTTGGGCATAGGTTCCCACCATGGCCAGGCTATCCAGTGGATAATTTTCCAGCAATTCCTTGCGGCGCGTCAGGTCCGGCCCTTCGCCTTCGGCATTGTTGTCTTCCGAAGCAACCGGTTCGGTTTGCTGCAAATCATTGGAGAAAGGATCCCGCAGGCCAAAAGCACTGTACTCAAAGGTTTCCTGCGGCTTGATTTCAGGCAGCGGTTCTATGGGTCGTGGAGGCCGGTTTTTGACCGTTTCCACAAAATCTTCCAGGTCCGACATGTCACGCTGGCAACCGGTCAATAGTGTTGCTGCAAGCAAGATGAGGGCTGTTTCAAGCAGAGATCTTTTCATTACTTTTTGCCTCCCTTGCCTTTTTCCATTTCAGCCTTGGCATCCATTTCTGCCTGCTCGTCATCATCAAGGTAGCGATAGGTTTTGGCCGTGCCTTCCAGCACCAGGCCACCTGCGCCTTCAATGGGCTTCAAGGAAATATCATGCATGGTCAGAATCACCACCCGGGGAAGAGAAGCAACGCCGCTCACAAACTCACCAAACTGGTGATACCCGCCCACCATTTTCAGGGAGATGGGCTTTTCTGCGTAAAAGTTGTGCAAGGTTTCGGATCCGGGTTCAAAAAGCTTGTTGTCTATGCCACTGGCCAGGGCAGTTTGTGAAATATCCACAATCAGGTCGGACATTTCCGTCTTGCTGGGCAATTGACGCAACATGGACTGCAGGATGACTTCCATTTCTTCCAGCTGCGCCTTGTAGGCATCCAGCTGAGCGGCTTTCTGCTGCTTGCCCTTGAAGGTAATTTTGAGTGTGTTTTCTTCCCTGGCCAGCTTGTCCAGCTGTTCGATCTTTTCAGCAATCATCAACTTGTAGCCAATAACACCAATCACAGCCATAAGCAACACCACCGCACTGATCTTGACCCAGGTTGGCCAGCTACCGGGGTTGTTCGTGTCGAGGCTGTTCAGCTCGTCAATAATGTTCATTGGGCGACCTCTTCGGCGATGGCATCGTCTTGTGGGGCATTCGGGTTAACCAATTGTGCAGTGAGTTTGAATTTCTGTTCATGCGTGTCAAAGGTATCATCGGCCTTGATGTACTGCACTTCCGGCTTGCTTAACCACTTGGATTTCTCAATGGCGCGCAGGTAAGCCGAAACGCGCGAATGGGACTGGGCATAACCCTCAAGGGTCAGCCGGTTCCCCTGCTGTTTGACGGATTCGAGAAAAACGCCATTGGGAATGGTTTTGACCAGTTCATCAAACAGGTGCACCATCTGGGTTCGTTTGCCTTGCAATTCTTCAATCACTTCTTTTCGTGACAGCAACTTGGCTTTCTTGCTTTCCAGTTCCTTGATCTCGGCAATGTCCTTGTCAAGTTTCGCGATTTCCGTTTTCAGATAGGCATTGCGTTTGTTCTGGAACTCGATGCTCTGGTTGTAAAACCACATGACCAGAGCCACACTGAGCACGGCCAGCAGAGCGCCTCCGGCCAGGATCAGTAGAAACTCCTTGTTCAATTGCTGGCGTCGCTCTTCGCGCCAGGGCAATAAGTTGATTTTAACCATCAGTCGAAGCTCCTTAATGCCAGTCCAAGGGCGGTCAGCAAAGCCGGCGAATCTGCCTTGATGACATCCTTGTTAATGCGCGATGCCAAACCTATGTTGGCCAGTGGGTCAACCACTTGCACCGGCACGCCAATTTGCTCTTCCACCAGGCTGTCAATGCCGGGGATGGAAGCACTGCCGCCAGCCAGCAGGATGCGGTCAACATTGCTGAAATCCGTGGCGGAAAAGAAAAATTGCAATGAGCGGCTGATTTGCTGGATCAGGGCATTGTTAAAGGCCTGCAGCACCTCGGTTTCATAGCTTTCGGGCAAACCGCCCTGACGCTTGGCCAGGCCCGCCTCCTCGTAAGAGAGGCCGTAGCGTCGCATGATTTCCTCGGTCAGCTGCTTGCCGCCAAAACTTTGTTCACGGGTATAAATGCTGCGCCCCTGGTGCAAGGCGTGCAAGGAGGTTGTGGTCGCGCCAATGTCAAACAGGGCCACCACTTCATTGTTGTCTATGTTGAGTTGATCCTTGAGGAAGGTCGAATAGGCGTTTTCAACCGCGTAAGCTTCCACATCGACAACCCGTGGTGTCAAACCGGCGCCTTCCAGCGCCTCGACACACACATCCACGTTCTCAGAACGGGAACAGGCCAGCAAGACGTTGACCATTTCGGGCTGTTCGGCTGGCCCCAGGACATTGAAGTCAAGGCTGACTTCCTCGATGGGATAGGGAATATACTGATTGGCGTCCATGGACAGCTGATGCTCAAGCTCCTCCTCGGTGAGATCAGCCGGCATATTGATGAATTTGGTAATCACCGCCGAACCGGAGACTGCCGTGGCCGCATTGCGTGTCTTGACCCCTGAGCGCTTGACCGCCTTGGCAATGCTGGAGGAAACGCGATCGACTTCCTTGATGGTTTTTTCCACCACAGCGTTGGCCGGTAACGGCTCCACCCCGTAGTATTCAACCCGGTATCGATCCCCTGAGCGACTGAGTTGCAGCAGCTTGACAGCTGATGAACTTATGTCAACACCAACCAGTGGTGTGTTTTTCTTTGAGAGCAGACCCAACTTATTTCCTCTTTTGGTTGCTTTTGATGTGGTGTGCTTAACCTTGATTTAAGGCGATCTTAGCAGGCGTTTATCAAAACAAACTTTCCCCGTTTTTTTTGTGCGGTTCCTCACAATTCCCGCAGCGCCGCGTGGTCGTCCTTAGAATTGGTAATAAGAATAAACCTTAAAGCATTGAAAAAGCAAGAGTTTTTTCACTGAAGTTTCAGCAATAGAGGCCATGGCAGTGTCACTCTTATTCCGCCCACAATTTATCAACACCACCGGGACTTGCCTGGAAAAACGCAGCAGCGGACAGGGGGCGGTCACTCAGTCTGTTAGCTCGGCTAAAAAAGTTGGCTTAAGAATAAGGAGGAAGACAGGGAAAACTGACCAGGTCAGAAACACAGTAAACCCGGGAAGGCAGGTGGTGGGCCTGGAAGGACTTGAACCTTCGACCAATGGATTATGAGTCCACTGCTCTAACCAACTGAGCTACAGGCCCGCACAAACGTTGTATTCCCTTTGCAGGCTCGCTTAGGAGCCTCTGATTGAGTCGTGACACAGCATCCGCGCAGGGGCGCTTATTCTCTCATAAAAACAGGCAATGGAAAACACTCACCACTAGGGAAGCTCTGATCGAATCGTGACTCGGCATTTTGCGGCGTAAAATCGCCCATTTCTGTATTGCAAACCTTCACAATAGCTTGCTATTGCGTGCGGCTTGCGCCTTGAACTGAACAATTTTCCACGACAATCTGCTCGCGCCAGATTCAATCAGAGCTTCCCTAGCCAATCACCCGGCCACTGCCTGATGTGGGGCGCGTAGCATGTAGTCTTGGCCAAGAGTTATTCGTGGTAAAATAGCTGGTTAAGCTAAACACGGAACAGAAAAGTGGATTTTCCTACAGAGTACGATGTAATTGTGGTGGGTGGCGGCCATGCCGGCACGGAAGCCGCGTTGGCGGCTGCGGGTCTTGGCGCCCAGACCCTGCTGCTGACCCACAACATTGAAACCATTGGCCAAATGAGCTGTAACCCGGCCATTGGCGGCATCGGCAAAGGCCACCTGGTGAAGGAGATTGATGCCATGGGTGGCATCATGGCACAAGCGGCCGATCATGCCGGCATCCAGTTTCGCGTGCTGAATTCCCGCAAGGGCGCCGCCGTGCGCGCCACGCGTGCCCAATGTGATCGCACCCTGTATCGAAACTTTATCCGCCAGGCGGTGGAAAACCAGCCCAATCTCAGCCTTTTTCAACAAGGGGTGGAAGATCTTTTGATTGAAGGGGATCGCGTCACTGGTTGTATCACCCAGATGGGCCTGGTCTTCAAAGCCAAAAGCGTGGTGCTGACAGTGGGCACATTTCTGGGCGGCAAAATCCACATTGGCCTGTCCAATTATCAAGGAGGCCGGGCGGGTGATCCACCGGCCACCGTACTGGCACAACGCCTGCGCAAACTGCCTTTTGCCGTTGATCGCCTCAAAACCGGCACGCCACCACGCATCGACGGACGCAGCGTGGATTTCAGCGTGATGCAGGAACAGCCCGGCGATCAACCGGTGCCTGTTTTTTCCTACCTGGGTTCTGCCGAAGACCACCCACCACAGGTCAGTTGCTACATCACCCACACGAATCAGCACACCCATGACATTATTCGTGGCGGACTGGATCGATCGCCCATGTATTCCGGCGTTATCGAAGGCGTTGGGCCGCGCTACTGCCCCTCGATCGAAGACAAGATTGTGCGCTTTGCTGACAAGTCCTCACATCAGATCTTCGTTGAACCCGAAGGCCTCAACACGCATGAACTGTACCCCAACGGCATTTCCACCAGCCTGCCTTTTGACGTCCAACTGGAACTGGTTCGCTCCATCAAGGGTTTTGAGAACGCGCACATCACGCGTCCGGGCTATGCCATCGAATACGACTATTTCGATCCACGGGGCCTGCAGGCCAGCCTGGAGACCAAATACGTCGAAAACCTTTATTTTGCCGGCCAGATTAACGGCACCACCGGTTACGAAGAAGCCGCCGCCCAGGGCTTGATAGCCGGCATGAACGCGGCGTTGAAGGTGGCGGGCAAAGCCCCCTGGACCCCGCGTCGTGACCAAGCCTACATCGGCGTGCTGATCGACGATTTGATCACCCGTGGCACCCAGGAACCTTACCGCATGTTCACCTCTCGGGCCGAATACCGCTTGATGCTGCGTGAAGACAACGCCGATTTGCGCCTGACGCCCAAAGCCCGTGAACTGGGCTTGGTGGACGACCATCGCTGGGCAGTTTTTTCTGCCAAAAAAGCGGCTGTTGACCAGGAACTGGCGCATTTGAAAACCGTCTGGCTGAGTCCCGGCAATGAAGCCGGAAAGTGCTTCATGCAAAAAACCGGCTTGCCGCTGACCAAGGAAGTCACGGCCTTTGACCTGCTGCGGCGCCCGGAAATCAGTTACGCCACCTTACAGGAGATCCCGGGCCTGACCGGCAATCTGGAACAGGCCGAATGCGTTGAACAGGTGGAAACCCAGGCACAGTATTCAGGCTACCTGGAGCGCCAGCGTCAGGAAATCCTCAAAGCGCGACAGCATGAGGAAAAAACCATCCCGCCGGATTTTGACTATCAGCAGGTTAAAGGCCTGAGTGCGGAACTGACCGAAAAACTGAAAAAACAGCAACCGCAAACCATTGGCCAGGCCGCTCGCATTCAGGGCATGACTCCCGCGGCAGTCAGTTTATTGCTGGTGTACCTGAAAAAAAGTGCCTGATTCGGTCAGGGGCCGGATACCGAGAATTGCCGAAACGGGTCAAATCGCCTTCGCTGCCGCCGAAAGCTTACGATCCGGCCTGTCGCATCAGCCAATGCTTGATGGGGGCGGCGGCCTGCACGCCACTCAGGGCCAGATTCCGCAGCAGTGGCTTGCCGGGCGCATCGTCCACAAAAAGGCGGTTAATCACTGTCATTAACTGCGCAGTTTCCCAAGCCTGACTGCGGCGGTTTCTGGCGTAGCGCCTGAGCATCAGCTTCACTTCATCGGCATTGCGCCAGTCCAGGTTTTCACTCAATCGCGTCAGCTCGGCCACGTCCTGCAAACCCAGATTGACGCCCTGCCCGGCCAGGGGGTGCACCACATGCGCTGCGTCACCAGCCAGCACCACCCGACCCTGCGCAAAATGCGCTGCCATCTGCGTGCGCAAGGGGAAAGCCGCGCGCTGGCTGCACAACAGTGGCCTGAGGCGAAAGCCGAGTTTGGGGTGATTGATAGTATCGCTCAGGCGTTGTTCAAA
>WGBZ01000078.1 GCA_015494035.1 Lysobacterales bacterium
GGAACTGGCCAGGCCGCTGGCAATGCTCGAAGTGATGATGCGGGGTGAAAACGCGCTGCCATCGTAGCTGGAATACCAGCTGGGGTGATATTGGCTGTCCGGGTCAGCCGCCGCTGCCCTGAGCACGTCTTCGAACTGCTCGGCCCACTGGTTTTCCACATCCAGCGCCAACGCGTAAGGCAGGTATTTTTCAAACAGTTCAGGCGTTTTTTCCGGTGGATGCAGTTTTTCAAAGCGGTTTTGCTCGGTAGTGGACAGAAACAGACGGAAACCTTCAACTTCATCCAGCACTTCTCGCCCAAAGGGCGTTGGCGCCTTAAGCAGCCAGGCAAATAGGCCGTTGATGGCAATCAATACCAGCTCCACAACAAAAAAGCCGTGGGAAAGGTAAAAATTCTGCTGCGCCGAGGCCAGCAGTTGAAAACCCATGATGGCCACCCAGGGCAGCACGGTAAACACTCCGGTAATCAGGCCGCGATGGGCTTTCATGCCCACCACCGTGGCCAGCACCACTGCCACCGCGGCCAGTGCCAGCACGGCCAGGTACTGACTGCTGCCGTAAAACTGGTACCAGAACAGGCCAAGGATAATGAGCGAAATGCCCAGACCGATCCAGGAGTAACGGCTGTTGTCCCGGTAGCAGGCGTCCTGATATTCACGTTTCAGATAGCTTGACAGGGCCTTGCTGGCCTGTCGGATGCGCGAATTATAGGTTTTGCCCAGGGTTTCGGACGAATGCAAATGCGAGTAGACCATTTTCTCACCCGGACTTGGCGAGGCTTTACTGGCCGGTTTCTGGCTGGCCGGGTCGGTCTTGGTCAACTGGTAAGATTTCCGGCCCAGCTTCTTTAGTTTCAGGTAGCCCTTGACTGCCAGGTTCAGCAAGGCCGAAGTCAGCGTTTTGTTGTCGGCGCCCTCCTTCCAGATGTACCGAACAGCCGCGGGTGACAGGTCGCGCGGTGGTTTGAATCGCGCCATCACCGCGCCCTTGGGCGGATCGCGCCCCACCTTGTTCCAGGCCCGGTAGTAATACCACGGGAACCACAACAGCCCCAAAAAACCGAGAATGCCGTAAAAGTTATCATGGAAAAACCACTGGATTTTTTCCCATAGCCCGGGCTTGTGGAAATACTTTTCCGGAAACAAATACCACACCGTCAGGCCTTCGCCCGGTCGCATGGGGCGCGTGGTTTCTGCCACCAGGGTGCTGCTATCCGGCTGGGACAAGGCCACACCGGAAGAGTCCGTGGAACCTGGCGGCCCCAGCCAGGCGTTTTGTTCCACCACTTCAGCAGCCGCACCAGGCGGCGTGTGAATGACTGCCTTGGCCTGGTCGATGGGGAAGCGCCAGTCACTGCCGGTCACATTCCACCAGAATCGCGCCAGCCCACCGGCAAAGGCAAGTTGCCGGTTGGTGCGATAGCGAATGCGGTATTCGTGCTCACCCATAGGCACCAAAGATTGTGCCGAACCAATGCGGATGCGCTTGCCGTTGGTCAGGTTTTCCACCCGGTACGGCACCGGCTGGCCATCCAACAACACCTCTTCCACCTTAAAGCCGACAATGTTGTTGGTCAGCCCGTGGTTGTCTTTGTATCGGGTGGGAAAGTCGCGGTAGATGCCGTGGCGAATGCCGCGGTGTTCCACATTCACCCGCAGGGTTTCCGTGACTTCCACCTCGCCGGAAGAGTGCAGGCGGATATCGCTGGAAAAATCACGAATCCGTTCTGTGGCCAAACCGGGTAAAGCCACAAGCAGCAACAGCCACCCGAACAGCAGCCGCAGCCGGCTGGCCCGGGCACAAAACCCGCTGCACTGGCAAAAAGCAGACGGCATGGACTTAAAACTTCACCTTGGGCACTTCACGCGCCACGTCGTTGTCGTCCAGCTCAAAGAATTCGGCCTCCTTGAAACCAAAGCGATCGGCAATCAGGTTACTGGGAAACGACTGAATGGTGGTGTTGTAATCACGCACGGTGGCGTTATAGTAACGGCGTGCGTTCTGGATGGCTTCTTCCACTTCCTGCAGCTGCTCCTGCAACTGGCGAAAATTGGCGTCAGCCTTCAGCTCCGGATACGCCTCCACCTGCACCATCAAGCTGCGCAAAGCCTGGGAAATGGCCTGTTCCTGCTCGGGCGTACCCACGCTACTGCCAGCGGCCTGCGAAGCGGAGCGCAACTGTGTCACGGATGACAACACGTCTTTTTCGTGCTTCGCGTAGCCCTTGACGGTCTCCAGAATGTTGGGAATCAGGTTATGGCGCCGCTTGAGCTGCACTTCGATGCCGCTCCAGGCGTCTTCCACCTGATTGCGCCGGCGCACCAGGGCATTGTACATGCCAATGGCCCAGACAACAGCCGCAACCACCAGTCCCATAAGTATCAGAAAAAAACTGCCTGCTCGCATAATGCGTCCCTCTTTTGGTGATGAATAGGAGCAATGTAACAAAGTCGCGCACACAAAAAAAGGGCCATTGGTCATGGCCCCCTTAAACTCGCTTAAGCGGGAAAAAACTTATTCAACCCGGCGTGGTGAGCGATACAGCAAACCGCCATCGCTGTGTGCCGGACCGCCCCGATCCATGACCAGGATTTTTTCCACCTGCACCAGCGGCCGGTTGTGCATAAA
>WGBZ01000079.1 GCA_015494035.1 Lysobacterales bacterium
GAATAAATTTCCGACTAGATTAGCCCCAATTCCAGGGCCTTGAGCACCGCTCGCGTGCGGTCGCGCACGCCCAGTTTGGAGAGGATATTGGAGACGTGGTTCTTGACCGTGCCTTCGGCCACAAACAGGCTGTTGGCAATTTCCTTGTTGCTGTGACCACCGGCCATCAGGCGCAGGATTTCCGTTTCCCGCCCGGTGAGGCTTTCGGGTTGTTTGAAGCTGGTGAATTCGTTTTTCAGGTGGCTGACGTTTTCCAGCATTTTTTCCGTGACCTGGGGCCGGACGATGGTTTTCCCGGCGGCCACCTGCTTGATGCCCTCCACCAGCTCTTCCAGCGGCACGTCCTTGAGTAGATAGCCCCGGGCGCCGGCGCGCACGCCGGCCAGCACCATTTCGTCCTCGTCAAAGGTCGTCAGGATGATGGTGGGCGGCAACTGGTCTTTTTCATTCAGCGCCTGCAGCACGTCCAGGCCCGAGAGGCCGGGCATGCGCATGTCCAGCAACACCACGTCAATATCGGTGGCCGGAATCTTTTCCAGGGCTTCATTGCCATCGGCGGCCTCGCCCACCACCTCGATCTCATCGGCCAGTTCGAGCAGGGCCTGCACGCCCTGGCGCACCAGGTTCTGGTCGTCTACGAGAAATACCTTGATCATGTCAATTTCCTGTGGGAAAGGTCAGTCGCGCCCGAAAGCCGGGCAATTCCGGGTCGATAATAACAAATTCACCGGCCAGTTGTTTGACCCGTTCGCGGATGCCCGTCATGCCATTGCCTTCCGAGGCGCCACCCAAACCACGCCCGTTATCGGCAAATTCCAGCTCCAGACACCCCTGTTTTTTCTGCAGTCGCAAGCGGAAAGCCGAGGCATGGGCGTGCTTGAGGCAGTTGGTGATCAGTTCCTGCGTGCAGCGCAGCACGCTTTGGGCAATTTTCGGGTCTTCCACCAGCAGGCTGTCGGGCACGTCTAGATCAATGTCATGGGAGGGAATGTCGTCGATCAGTTCTTGTACCGCCTTGCCCAGGTCCAGCGTGCCGCGATTACGAAAGGCGCTAACTACCTCGCGCACGTCACTGAGCAACAACCGCGCCAGCGTTTGTGAACGGTCAACGTGTTCCTTGGCACGGCCTTCGGCCAGGTGGCTGGCCACTTCCAGATTCATGCTCAGGGCCGTCAGGTGATGGCCGAGCAAATCATGCAATTCGCGCGAAATGCGCAAACGCTCGTTGATGCGTGAGCTGTCCGAAAGCAGCACCTGAGTGGCGCGCAGCTCGGAATTCAGCTTGCGCAATTCTTCCTTGGCATGCTGCTGCCGCCGCGCCACCAGTGAAATAATGTAAGAAAACAGCGAAAAACCCACAAACAGAAAGATGAACAGGGTTTTGTCCAGCAACGAGGTTTCATCGCCGATGGAATGGGTGAACAACTGCCAGCCAATCACCGAGTTCTGCATCAACAGAATCAACAGGCTGAGCCGGTTTTCCAGAATCCAGGGCAACAACACCGAGACAATCAGCGCATACAACACACCCATGGCGCTGCCAGTGGCCCAGTTGATGGTGAACACCATGAACAGCAAGGCCATCAACAACAACCAGGAACGGCCGCTGAGCTGGTAGGAACCCAGCTTTTGCGTCAGCACCCAGAAAATGGCGCCAAACGCCAGGTGACAACACAGCCAGACCAGGGTTTTCCAGTCCAGGGCCAGGCCGCTTTGCACCAGCACAAAAACCAGTGGCACCGAAACACTGATCCAGATGACCAGTCCCGCCAGCCGAATCAGGTTAATGTGTGAAAAACGATAAATCATGGGCGCTCGTCAGCAGGCACGGGTTTCGCCGATGCGATCAGAGCGCGGCCAGGCTGTCCAGCACGGCATCGGCACCAAAATCGGCGATGTCTTCGCCGTGATTATACCCGTATGTAACGCACACCACCGGGCAACCGGCACTTTTGGCCGCCTGAATGTCGTGCCGGGAGTCGCCCACCATCAGGCATTTATTGATGGGTAGGCCGAGAAAGTCTGCCGCGTGCCGCAAGGGCCAGGGATCAGGCTTTTTCCTCTCCACCGTGTCGCCGGCCAGTATCAGTGAAAACCACTCGCGCACGCCGAATTGTTGCAACAGGCTTTTGGTGAATTCCAGCGGCTTGTTGGTGATGCACACCATTGGCTTGCCGGCGGCGCGCACTTTTTCCAGGCCTTCGCGAGCGCCGTCAAAGAGGCGCGAATACTGGCCAACGGCCTGCCGATAGGCCGCGTCAAACAGGTTTTTGGCCTGATCGAAGTCCGGCTCCGGCACACCGGCGGCTTGTGCACGATCTGCCAGGGTGCGCTGTATCAGTTTGGGCACGCCGTTACCTATCCAGTGCCGCACCTGTTCCTCACTGGGCCGTGGCAGGCCCAGGGCATCGCACAGGCGGTCACAGGCCGCGGCCAGATCACGGGCCGAATCCACCAATGTGCCGTCCAGATCAAAGAAGACGGCTTCGGCCTGCTGCAGCCAGGGCGTGGCCGGCCGGTCTGGTGCAACCGGCGTGTTATTGGGCATCTTTGGGCGTGTATTTGCGCAAGGCGGTGAATTTATGCGCGGAATCCTGACGGAACACATCGGTATTTTCCAGGTTCACATCACCGTCCAGCCAGTAACGGCGCAGGCTGCCGTCGCGTTCGGAACGCAGCAATACTTTGAGGCCATTACCCACAATGATGGTGTCATCCTTGTGAATGTTTTTGGGCAACAGGGTTTTCTTGATTTTGCGGCCCTTGTTATAGCGTTTCTCCAGGCGTTTGCGTTCCTCTTCCAGGCTGACGCTGGCCGGGCTTCCGGCGGCATCAGCGGCCTCCTTTGTGTGGTTCATTGTGCGGCTGTCTTTCACCAGCCGAATCTTGTTCTCGACCCGGTATTTGTCCGCGCCGATTTTCTTCAGGGCACTGGAAGTCAGGTCAACCGGCGATTTCAGCCACCAGCCCGTCCGACGGCCATGACTGAATCGCACCAACAGAAACTGGCCATCACGCACCATGATCTGATCATCATTACGGATTTTCTCGATGCTCAATTCGCGTTCAACGGCCTTGCCCTGCAGGTAGGTGTCCTGCAGCCACTGGCGGGGCGAGACCGCCTCGGCCCCCTGGCTGTCACCCGTGGTGGCCGGGGCAACCGCTTGAATGGCTGTGCTGGCTGTGCTGGTCTTATCAGCCACTGCAGATGGCGGGGTTTCCGCAGTCGGTTTCCCGGCAACAGGCATTGGTTTTTGAGTCGCCTTGACCGGCTGTGTCTCAGTCATGTTTTTTGCCTGAGTCTCAGGTTGAGCTTCCGCCTGCTTTTCAGGGCGATTTCCAGCCCCGGCCTTAGGCTGTGCGGTCGGTTTGGCTTGCCCGCTGTCGGCTTTTGCCGACTGAGCTGGTGCTTTGCCAAGGTCAGGCATGTGTGGCTTGACCTCGTCCATCATCACCGCCTGCGTGGCGGAACCAAAGACACCATCGCGGCTGGGTTTGCTGCCTTTGGGGCGGCTGACGGTGGGAGCCGTCAAGGCGGCCGGGGCACGCTTTTTGCTCACCGCAGGCCGTTTTTTGGCTTTCCGTGCGGGCTTTTTGGCCTTGGAAAGATTAATCACCACACTTTCGATAATGGTGTTGGTGAAATCCACCTTGACCGGCTTGCCACCGGCGGCTTCGGTGA
>WGBZ01000080.1 GCA_015494035.1 Lysobacterales bacterium
GCGTAAACAGGCGCCCAGGTTGCGCGGGTCTTCGATGGAATCGAGCACCAACACCAGCGGCTTGTCCCAGCCCGGGGCGTCCTGGGCCAGGTCGCTTTCGTCAGGGAAACGTTGGGGCTTGACCGCGGCCAGTACGCCCTGATGCCGCTGCCCGCATTTTTTATCGAGACTGGCTGCCGGTTTCTGTTCGCGGGTGATACCCAGGCTGGCGGCCAGCCGTTCCAGTTCCTGCACGCGGGGATTGCTGCTGTCAGCGGCCAGCCACAGGCTTTCCACAGCTTCGGGGCGGTTTTTGAGCACGCTGTGCACGGCGTGCACACCAAACACCCAGTCCCGCGTGCTGTCGTGGCTGCGCTGCCCGGCCGGTTTCGCCTTGGCCGCAGCCCCCCAGCTTTTGGGCGGGCGGTTGCCGGCCCTGGCCTCGGCAGGTTTTTTGTCACCCCGTCGCGGCGTGCGAGCCTTTCTGTTGCCAGGGGCCGGGCGGGGCGCGGAACCAGGTTTCTTTTTGCCCGCCATCAGGGGTTCAGCTTTTCCACAAACTCAAAGTCGATTTTGCGGGCATCCACGTCCACGCGAGCCACCCGCACCTTGAGGCGATCGGCCATCTGGAACTGCAAACCGGTGCGCTCGCCCACCAGTTTGTGCTGGATGGGGTCGTGTTTGTAGTAGTCGTTGGGCAGGGAGGTGACGTGCACCAAGCCGTCCACCAGGGTTTTGTCCAGGGAAACAAACAGACCAAAATGCGTCACGCCTGTGACCCGACCGGTAAACTCTTCGCCCACGTATTTTTCCATGTACATGCACTTGAGGCGGCTTTCCACATCGCGCGATGCCTTTTCCGCCCGTCGTTCGGTCATGGAACAATGCTCGCACATTTCTTCCATTTTCTCCGGCGAGTACAGGTACGGGCCTTTTTTGCCCCGGATGATGTAAGACAGGGCGCGATGCACCAGCAAGTCAGGGTAGCGGCGAATGGGCGAGGTGTAATGGGTGTAATCGTCCAGCGCGAGGCCAAAATGGCCACGGTTTTCCGGCTCGTAGGCCGCCAGCGACTGGGAACGCAGGATGACGGTTTCAATCAGCGGCTTGTCGGGGCGATCCTGCACTTTTTCCAGCAAGTGTTCAAAATCCTTGGGTGTGGGCGGGCTGTGGAATTCCGGTTTGATGCCAATGCCCTGCAGGAAGCTGACCAGGTCACCAAGCTTGGTTTCCGGCGGCGGCTCGTGCACGCGATAGGGCGAAGGCACTTTATTTTTCTCGATAAAGGCCGCCGCGCTGCGGTTGGCCGCGATCATGAAGTTTTCGATCAGCTTGTGCGCGTCATTGCGTTCATAAGGCACAATTTCGGCCACTTCACCGTTTTCATCAATGATGAAGTAGATGTCGGTGGAGGAGAATTCCAGCGCGCCCCGCCGGCGTTTTTCCTCTTCCATGGCACGATAGACTTTTTCCATCACCTGAACAGACTGAACCACTTCATCGGACCATTCTTCCGGGCGCTTGCCTTCGCTCAAAAACTCCCAGCAGGAGTCGTAGGTCATGCGGGCGTGCGAATGCATGACGCCCTGATAGAATTTGGTGCCCTTGATGTTGCCACCGGCATCCACTTCCATCTCGCACACCATGCAGCGGCGATCCACGCCCGGGTTCAGCGAACAGATGCCATTGGACAGTTCCAGCGGCAACATGGGAATGACCTTGTTGGGGAAATACACCGAGGTGCCGCGGTTATAGGCTTCTTCATCCAGCGCGCTACCGGGCTTGACGTAATGCGACACATCGGCGATGGCCACCAGCAGTTTCCAGTTGCCATTGGGAAGCACTTCGGCGTAAACCGCGTCATCAAAATCGCGCGCATCGGCCCCGTCAATGGTCACCAGCGGCAGCTGACGGATGTCCACCACGCCGTCTTCAAAATCATCTTCGGTGACGCTTTGGGGGATTTTCCTGGCTTCTTCGAGAACGGCTTCAGGCCATTCCGATGGCAGGTTCTCAGTCGCCTGGGCCAGTTCCATGGCGGTTTCGTGGTTCATTTTCTTGCCCAACACCGCCACCACATCACCAATGGCCATGCGGTGACCGTCGGGGTAAGTCTTGATCAGGACAGTGACAAAATCGCCCTGTTTGGCGTTACCTACGCCCTCGGGGCGGATCAGGATGTCCTGCAGGCGCACGTTGTCAGGCGTGACGTAGCTGATGCCGTCTTCGGTTCTGAAGCGACCGGCCACGGTGCTGTGCGCACGTTCAATCACTTCGGCCACGTGCGCTTCCAGGCGGCCACGGCGCTGGCCAGGCTGCACGGAAGCCAGCACAATATCACCGTCCATGACTTTTTTCATGCTGCGCGGCAGGATAAAGGCGTCGTCCTCGATTTCCGGTGACACCAGAAAGCCGTAGCCATCGGCATGGGCTTCCACCCGGCCACGAATCAGGTCAACCTGTTTGCGCACGCCATAACCACGCTTGCGGTTGATAATGAGCTGCCCGGCATTGACCATGGCCTTCAGGCGGCGGCGCAGGGCTTCGAACTCTTCTTCGGTACGCACGCCGATTTTTTCGGCGATTTCTTTCAGGTTCAACCATTGCTTGTGTTGTGCCAGAAAATCCAGCAGCGCGCGGCGGCTGGGAACAGGATTGTCGTACTTGGCCGCTTCCAGGTGAAAGTCAGGATCGGGAATGTTGTAAGGATTTTTCACCGGGGCCTGCTTGCCCTCGGATTTCTTTTGACTGGAGTGCTTGTGTTTGGAGTTCTGGTTTTTGGAATTTCGCTTGGAGCCGTCCTGGCCTTTCTTGTCGTTTTTACTCATGGCTATGCCTTGTATTGGTTGGGTTCATTCTAACACGCCACCTTTTGTCAGCCGGTGGCCAATGCAGCAAAAAGCGGTGTCCATGTTTGGTTGGGTGTGAGACAAATATGGTGTCAGTGTCGCGATTTATCAACCTTCTGATATTCACACTCACAAGGACCAGATCATCAAGCATTTTGCATTGCAAACGTAAAGGGACTTTGCCATTGCCCATTACTCCTGGCAGGTTCGTATCCTGCTTGTTGCGCGATAAATTCCCCATTTTGACGACCGGCAGGCGGTTTAACGAAAAAAGTGCCCGAATCGATTTTTTAGGCGTTGTTTTTGGTCAATGCTTTGGGTAGAATACGCGTCCTGCACTGCCGAGGTGGCGGAATTGGTAGACGCGCTAGCTTCAGGTGCTAGTGGGGGAAACCCCGTGGAGGTTCAAGTCCTCTCCTCGGCACCATGTTTGTTTTTCTTATCCGGCGGATCCCGCCAGACAAACACGGTCAAATCCGGTCAGTGCAGCAACACCCCTTAAAAGTTGGTCGGCATTCTTTGTTCGCCTTACATTCCATTGACTTCGCTACTTGAGTAAACACTAATTTAACAGCGTTTCTGTTAAAGTGGGTGCAGTTTCGTCCCTAACCCCTTGAATTTAACGCACTTTTAACGCCCCATGAAAAAGACAACACTCACCAAAAACCTCATTTTGGTCATGCGCTGCTGCCTTGTTGCCATACTGGCCGCTGTCAGTAGCCCATCCCTGGCGGGCATTGTCCTGACCCTGGACGGCAATGACTACACCGACATGAGCAGCAGTTTCATTGCCCCCAGTGATCGCACCGTTCACGTCCTGAGTGTCCCCAATCAACTGCCGTTGATCTGCGCACCAATGGGGCCGCCACAGGGCAACGCGGAAACCAGCCTCATCCTGCGACTGGATTACGTGGATATTCCCCTGTCGTCCAATGTGCAAATTAGCCGCCTAAACGGCAACACGGTGATCACCGCCACCAGCGTTGATGGCAACCTGGTGTGCAACCCCAACACCAATGACGCGATTTACGGCAACAGTTTCGAATAAAGGCCATTCGCTTTCAGTACCCAACGCCGGATTTTCCGGCGTTTTTTTTGCCTCTTTTGCTCTGCCACTCATTTAGTAGTATTCTCTCCCTCATGTGCTAGGCTATCATTTTAAATAGCTGGCACCTTATGCGCGCATTTTTCAGTCCTGACTGGGCCACTCCCGAGTCCGTATCCAGTGCACAAAGCCTGCGCACAGATGGTTTCAGCACCAGGCCCTATGACAAGCTCAATCTGGGCGTTTTCAGCCCGGACCCCCAGGTTGAAAAGAACCTGCATCATTTCAGCCAGGTGGCCGGGCTGCCCCATGAACCGCGTTTTATGCAGCAGACCCACAGTTGCAAGGTGGTGGAACTGGGGCCGGAGCACGCCACTGCCACG
Source organism: Lysobacterales bacterium (assembly GCA_015494035.1). Classification (GTDB taxonomy): domain Bacteria; phylum Pseudomonadota; class Gammaproteobacteria; order Xanthomonadales; family Marinicellaceae; genus S144-45. The sequence goes on from WGBZ01000080.1 coordinate 4,257, forward strand.
CACGGATTTGCCAAAGCCGATGCCTGTTTGACCCGCACACCCGGCATTGTCTGCGGCGTGCTGACAGCCGATTGCGTGCCCGTGCTGATAAGCGACAACACAGGCAGCGTAGTGGCAGCCGTGCACGCGGGTTGGCGAGGACTACATGGCGGCATTGTGGCCAAGACCCTGCAAGCCATGGACGTTTCCCCGAGCCGCCTGAGCGCCTGGATAGGCCCGGCCATTGGCTACAGCCATTACGCAGTGGATGCGGAGTTTCGGGAAAACTTCATCCACAAAGACCCGGCACTGGCAGCTTTTTTCTACTTTTCGGAGACCCATCAATGGCATGCCGACCTGAAGCGCATTGCCCGGCACCAGTTGCAGCAACTGGGTGTGGATCACATTGCCCAGTCGCCCTTGTGCACGCATGAAAACAAACACCTTTTTTTCTCTCACCGACGCGACAGCCAACGCCTGGGCGACACGGGCCGACAGGCCAGTCTGATCTGGATTGACTCATGACCCGGCTATTAAATAATCGCCATCATGTCTAAACAACCTGGCCTGGCAAGCCCTTTTTACCCCCAGAAAAGCAAAAAAACCGTCAGATTCACCGGCCCAGTGTTGAATTTATTCCATCCGCCCCCATTTACGCGGCAGACTGAAAAGTAATCAACAACACAACGAAAAACACACTGAAAAATATCGGGGAGAGACATGAATTTTGAAAAACTGACAACCAATTTCCAGAAAGCCCTGGCCGAGGCCCAAAGCCTGGCCGTGAGCAAGCACAACAATTTTATCGAGCCGGTGCATCTGCTGATTGCAATGCTGGATCAACCCGACTCCAGCGTCCGTTCCATTTTGCAGAAAGCCGGAGTCAACATCAGCCAGTTGCGCAGCCGATTGGGGCAACTGCTTGACAGACTGCCCACCGTCTCTGGCAATCAGGGTCAGGTCACCATTTCCAACGACCTGAGCCGCCTGCTGAATGTAACCGAACAACTGGCCCAGGCCAGGGGTGACTCATACGTGCCCAGCGAAATGTTTTTGCTGGCGCTTTTAAACAGTGATAACGAAGTCAGCAAAGCCCTGGCCGACGCCGGCGCGGTGAAATCCGTTATCGAACGCATCATTGACGAAATACGAGGAGGAGAAAAAGTGGACAATCCCAATGCAGAAGAAAACCGCGAAGCCCTGGAAAAATACACCGTTGACCTGACCGCCCGCGCCGAGCAGGGCAAGCTGGACCCTGTGATCGGTCGCGATGAGGAAATTCGCCGTGCCATTCAGGTACTGCAACGCCGCACCAAAAACAACCCCGTGCTTATTGGTGAGCCGGGCGTGGGTAAAACCGCCATCGTGGAAGGCCTGGCGCAACGCATTGTTAACGGTGAAGTGCCTGAAACCCTGAAAAACAAACGCATTCTGGCACTCGACATGGCCGCCTTGATGGCCGGGGCCAAATATCGTGGCGATTTTGAAGAACGCCTCAAAGCCCTGATGAACGAAATCGAAAAGCAGGAAGGCAATGTCATCCTGTTTATCGACGAGCTGCACAACATCGTCGGTGCCGGCAAAACCGATGGCGCCATGGACATGGGCAACATGCTTAAACCGGCGCTGGCCCGTGGTGACCTGCGCATGATCGGCGCCACCACCCTGGACGAATACCGCCAGTACATTGAAAAGGACCCGGCACTGGAACGCCGCATGCAGAAAGTGTATGTGGGTGAGCCTTCCGTGGAAGACACCGTTGGCATCTTGCGCGGTCTCAAGGAAAAGTACGAAATCCACCACGGCGTGGACATTTCCGACCCGGCGCTGATTTCCGCGGCCACCTTGTCGCACCGGTACATTTCCGACCGCAAGCTGCCCGACAAGGCCATCGACCTGATGGAC
>WGBZ01000081.1 GCA_015494035.1 Lysobacterales bacterium
TGGTAGCAGTGGCCGGCTCACGGGTTTCCAGTGCCTGCAAGCGGCTGTCCACGTCCATATACAGCACTTTTTGGCGTTTTTTCAGGGATTCCAGTTCAAAGGCCTGTTGTTCCAGCTGGCCGCGCAGTTCAGCCAGTTCCTGCTGCAGTTGCTGAATCTGGGTGACCAGTTCAGCCATGCCCTGGGAGTTACCGCTGTTGCGTTCCAGTCGGGCCAGACGGTCCTGAATGGTCAGCTTTTCAGCTGCGGCACTCTGGCTCAGGGGCCACAGCAATACCAGGCCAAGGATTGGAACAAGTGCAATTTTTTTCATGGCAAAACCTGTTTTATGAGGGTTTTTGATGGTGTCCGTTTCAAAACGGCACGGGGCTGACTGACACAGAGGCCACAAACGATAAAACCCGGAAGCCCGGGTTTTATCGACAAGAATCCAGTGGCCGTTTAAGGAACCTCTGATCGAATCGTGAGCTCGCTTCTCACACCTGAAATGTCCGATAACTGCGTTGAAGTTCTTGCGAATCGCCGGCTATTCGCTGCGAACTCCGCCTTGTTCTCGAACATTTCCGGCATACCCTGCTTCGTCCAGATTCAATCAGAGCTTCCTTAACCCGTTGCGTGCTTCGGGTCTATCTGACCATGACCAGGGCAGAAAATTCCAGCCATGGCCTGGAGGCCGCTATGGTGCACGGCGGGTTTACTTGTGGTTGTATACGATTTCCACCCGGCGGTTTTTTGACCAGCAGGCTTCATTGCTTTCGGTGCACACCGGGCGTTCTTCGCCATAGCTGACAATGTCAATCTGGTTGCCGGCAGCGCCCTGAGCTTTCATCAGATTGGCCACGGACTTGGCGCGGCGCTCGCCCAGGCCCAGGTTGTATTCACGTGAACCGCGTTCATCGGCATGACCTTCCAGGGTCACATGAGCGTCCGGATTCTGGCTCAGGTAACGGGCATGGATGGCCACGATATCGCGGTATTCGGGACGCACGGTGGCCTGGTCAAAATCAAAATAGATCACGCGCTTGGACAGCAGGCTTTCCGGGTCGTCAAGGTCCTGAGGAGAACAGCAGATGTCCATGGGTGAACGATGCGTTTCCACGCCGGTGGTTTCGGTGGTGGTGGTTTGGGTGGTGGTTTCGGTCTCGGGCTTGATTTCTTCTTTTTTCTTGCACGCGCTCAAAGACACAATCAGCAACAGGGCAACAAGTTTCACAGACAGTTTCATGGATCACTCCGGTAGTTTTTGGTTATTCCGACACAGTAGTTTACACCACTTAAATGCCTTTGGGAACGCACGCCGGGGGTGTTTGCTTTGGCACAGGAGGCTAACCACGCAACACGGCCGGGATTGCCGGCCGTGTCTTTGGAGTAAAAGGGCGCTCAGGCGCGTTTAATAGGTGGTTTCGATGTCGATTTCTATGCCGCGCTGAGTGAAGTCCATGTTGATGTCCTGGCGCTCCCACCACAGGCTTTTTTGTAGGTATTTGCGCCATATTTCTATGGTTTTCTGCAGCTCTTGCGGTGTGGGTTGAACGCTGGTTGCGTTTTGCAGGCTCTGCGCCTGCTGCATGAGTTCCAGATACAGTTCAGCCGTGAGTTCGGATTTCATCAGTTTGTCATAACCGGGCGTGCTGGCCAGTTTTTTCGCCACGGCGGGCTTTTCAATGCCGGCGGTGAGGATCAGGCGGTCGGTGGTCATGGCCAGCCACAGTGGTTTGAGTTGTGCCGGAATCGGCATGGCCTGCAGTTCAGGCAGTTGCGACAGGTCCACCGGGGTGCCATCAGGCTTGATGTTCAGTTTGGCCAGGTTGGGGCTGGTCAGCTGCGCCAGGCCCAGCAGGGCCGGAACGTTTTCAAAGGTGATGCCAAAAGCGGCTTCCACATGGCCCAGGTTGTCGGCCTGTTCCAGGTTGATGTTGTTGAAGTCCACATTATCCAGGTTCAGTTCCAGGTTCTTCAGTGAAAAGCCAAAGCCCTTGAAGTTGCCCACAAACGGTGGCAATGGCTTAAGCGTGGCTGCTTGCAGGGTTTTAGCGGCCAGGTTCAGTTCTTGCAGTTGCGGGCATTGGAAAGGCTGCTGGATGACCGCCTGGGCCAGTTCGGCGGCTGCGGCAATGCTGCCTGGCAGGTCAAAGCTCATACCAAAGGCCAGTTCTGGGGTGTCCAGAAAAGGCGGGATTTCGCCTTCCAGTTTGGTTAACTGTGGCGCCACGGTGTTGTCCATTTCCCAGAGGACCTGGTTACCCAGCTGGTGGTTGTCAACGGCAGTGATGCCACCGACCAGGCGTGGAAAGTGACCAATCAGTTGCAGAAATTCCTGTTTGCAGACCGGGGAAACCGGCTCATTTTCGGAATAATACTCCATCAGGGCCGACGGGTGATTTTTCGGGTCCACCACATAGGACGCCAGCGAGAGGATATCCACCCAGAAAACCTGACCAGGCTGATACCCGTATTTGCTGTAAAAATCTTTCAGAACGTCGGTGTTGGCCAGGGATTTTTGCGGTTTTTTCAGTCCTGTGATTTCATCCTTGAGCTTTTCGTAAACCACCACTGGTGCCACGGACATCACCAGCCATTTATCTGCCAGGTGCACAATAAAGCGGGTGTCGTTGGCTTTGACCAGGTATTCAACCGCGGTATCGGTTTTGGTTTTTTCCATCACGAAGGAGCCATTGCTGCCGCTTTCCTGGCGAATTTCCTCGATCAGGGCAAACAGTTCGTCCCAGAAGGCTTCCATCTGGTGATCAGGCTTGAGTTTGACCCGGGCAATGGGTACCAGTTGATCGGTGTACAGGGCTGCGGCCACGTCCGCTGGATCGAAACCCAGTGTGCGGATTTTTTCCGGGTCCAGCCACTTATCCAGAAACGCCTCCATTTTTTCGATGAATTTGTTTCCTTGGGGGTTGTTCGATGTCTGGCGAACTTTGGCAAATTCCAGTTTTATGTTTTCACGCTGAAAAGCGAGCAAGGCATCAAAGGATTCGGTGTATTTTTCCACCAGGCGTTTGGGGAAAACTCGGTCATTGACTTCAAACTCCACCACAACCGGGCTATCGGCCGGGATATAGGACAGCAGTTCATTGGTGGCTGTCTCGTTTTTCTGGCCGCAGCCGGCCAGTAATGAGACAGATAAAAGCGCGCCTAGGGCCAGTGCGCGGGGTGTTGAATGGATTGGTGATCGAGGTATGCGATTCATGCGTATGCTCCGGGTTATTCGGTTGTTTGTTTTGTTTCTTTCGGGTGTTGCTGCTGGTGTATTTTTATTGCGGCACTGTGTGGCTGGTGGGGTCAACCGGCACCACCTGCAGGATGATGCCGTCCTCGGTGCCGATTACTTTAACTTTGGAGCCCGCTGGCGCTTCCGGGCCGCGCACGCGCCAGAAGGTGTCGTCCACCTGGATCATGCCATCACTGCCCGGGCCAATGGGTTCGATGAGCACAAAAACACGGCCAATGTAACGTGCGGCTCGGTTGTTGAGTATTTCAGGCTCATTCTGCTTGCGGCTGAAGTAGCGGTGCCAGATGAGCACGGCGGTCACCGAGAGCAGGGAAAACAGCACCAGTTGCCACTCCCAGCCGAGGGGAAATATCGCCACCACGGCCGCCACCACGCCAGCGCCCACGGCCAGCCAGAGAAAGAAAAAGCCCGGCAGCAGCATTTCCAGTATCAGAAACACGCCGGCGGCCACCAGCCAGTCCACGGCATCCAGATGTTGCAGAAAATCCATCATGAAGCACCACCGGGCTTTTTGTCATCCCCAAAGGTGCTTTTGGCGATTTCGGCAATGCCACTCAGGCTGCCGAGAATGCCGGTGGCTTCCATGGGCAGTATCAGTGTTTTCTGGTTGGAAGAATCAGCAAATTTGCCAAACGCCTCGACGTATTTTTGCGCCACAAAATAGTTAATGGCTTCGGTGCCGCCTTCCTTGATGGCGCCTGATACCGCCTTGGTGGCGTTGGCTTCAGCTTCGGCCAGGCGTTCACGTGCCTCGGCTTCGCGAAAGGCGGCTTCTTTCTGACCTTCGGCGGTGAGAATGGCGGCCTGTTTTTCGCCTTCGGCCCGGAGGATTTCCGACTGTCGCTTGCCTTCGGCTTCCAGAATTTCGGCGCGTTTTTCGCGCTCGGCTTTCATTTGCCGCGCCATGGCCTGCACCAGATCGTGGGGCGGCTTGATGTCCTTGATTTCTATGCGCGTGACCTTGATGCCCCACGGGGAAGTGGCCTCGTCCACCACTGCCAGCAGGCGATGGTTGATCTCATCGCGCTTGGACAGGGATTCGTCCAGGTCCATGGAACCCAGTACCGTGCGGATGTTGGTCATGGTCAAATTCAGCACCGCGTATTCCAGGTTGTTCACTTCATAGGCGGCCTTGGCCGGGTCCAGCACCTGATAGAAAACCACCCCGTCCACGGTGACCACGGCGTTGTCCTTGGTGATGACTTCCTGCGATGGCACGTTCAGCACCTGTTCCATCATGTTGATCTTGCGGCCGATGGTTTCCATCCAGGGGATTTTCCAGTGGAAGCCCGGCGTAAAGGTACGCACGTATTTGCCAAAGCGTTCAATGGTGTACTGATAGCCCTGGGGCACAATGGTGACCATTTTGGCCACGGTCAGAATGCCCAGTGCGACCAGCACAAAGGTCAGGATTTCAGGTGGAATCATGGAAAGCTCCCTCCTTCTTTTTTACATCATGCCTGACATTATAGACTTATCCGTTGGGGCTGCATGTGCCGGAAGTGATGAAAAAGGTCAATTTTCGGTTAAAAAACCGTTGCCGCTTGTTGAGTTGTGAACCGCGTCACGGTAATATCGGGAAACCTGACACCAAACCATCATTAGAAACCAGACCTAAAAAGGAGAGAAGCATGAAAAAAACAGCAACCGCATTAACCCTGGCCCTTGCCAGTTTATTGATAGCTGGTAGCGCCATGGCCGCCAAGGGCGATATCCCGTCCGCCCCACTGCTTGCCGCTCCTGGCAACACCAACAGCCCCGATGCCACCAACAGCACCCCCAATTCCTTTGTAGTGCTGGATGTGGCCGGTGCGGTTTCCATGGATGGGCAGGGCGACCCGGACAACCAAACCGCCATTTGTATTACCGGTGATTCCATTACCGGCGTGGGCTGGGACAATGTGGGCATTACCACCGTGGGCGCCAGTTGGCTGTCTGAAGCCACACTGTTGATGGGCACGCCCACCACTCCCGCACAAGTTAACTTGACTCCCAGTCTTACATCTGCATCAGGTTCCGAAAGCGGTTTGACATCTAATGGCATTATTGACCTTACCGATAATAGTATCCCGGATATTGTGCTGGGCAGTGATCCGCTGCGACTGGAGTTTTATGAGGGCTTTGATGATAACCCTGACGCGCCGGACGCCAACTGGGATTCGGGCCTGATCACCTTTGCGGGCATTAACCTGGAAGTGCAAACCGGCGCGGCCTGCACCGTGCGCATTCATTCACCCAAGCCGGTGCCTTCTTTGAGCTGGGCCGGACTCGGTGGCCTGTTGCTGGGCATGATGGGCCTGGCCTGGTACGCGCGTCGTCGGACTCAGATTGCCTGATCAAGCAGCATTCATCCATAAAAAAGGCGCGGGTTTCGCGCCTTTTTTGTGCCCGCTCGAAAGGGGCTGGAAGCGTTGTCAGCGTTATCTAGGGAAGTTCTGATCGAATCGTGACACGGCATCTTGTGGCGTAAAATCGTCCATTTCTGTGTTGCAAACC